>CBDUUA010000169.1:0-5240 GCA_965370135.1 uncultured Cellvibrionales bacterium | reverse complement strand
AGGAAGGTGTTGCAAAGGCGCCGAAAGCTTGATCGAGGGCTGCGATCGAGCCCCTCGATCGCAAGCAAGATAAGCAATAGTTAGCGTATTAGCATTCAGGGCGGGCGCACTGCGCCCGCAAGCTGTGGAGGTTTGAAATAATGGCGGCAGTATCAGCGGCAATGGTTAAGGAATTACGCGAGCGCACCGGTCTCGGTATGCTCGACTGCAAAAAAGCGCTCAAGCAGGCTCAGGGCGATATCGACAAGGCAATTGAAGATCTGCGCAAATCCAGCGGTATGAAAGCGGCAAAAAAATCCGGCCGCATAGCAGCGGAAGGAGTAGTGGCCGTGCGGGTCGCCGACGATGGCGCCAGTGCAGTCATGGTGGAAGTTAACAGCGAAACCGACTTCGCTGCTCGCGACGAGGGCTTTCTGGCATTCGTCAATCAGGTGGCGGACAAAGCGCTAGCCGACGGCAGCGGAGAGTTTGATGCCTTGATGACCCCCGAACTGGAATCGGCGCGACAGGCCCTGGTGCAGAAGATTGGCGAAAATATCAGCGTGCGCCGCGTTGCCCGGGAGTCAGTGGCGGACGGGGTTGTCGGCAACTATGTTCACGGCAATAGTCGCATTGGCGTGTTAGTGGGACTTAGCGGTGGTGATGCAGAGTTGGCTAAAGATGTGGCCATGCATATTGCCGCGCTTGGTCCGCAGTACGTGGGCCCTGAGTCGGTACCTGCCGAGGTCATTGCCAAGGAAAAGGATATCTATATTGCCCAGGCCAGGGATAGTGGCAAACCCCCTGCGATCATTGAGAAAATGGTTGGCGGGCGGGTGCGCAAATTCCTGCAGGAAATCAGCTTGAGCGAGCAGCCTTTTGTCAAGGATCCCGATGTGCGCATCGGCGAACTGGTGAGCAAGGCGGGTGCCGCGCTGGGGTCGTTTACGCGCTACGAAGTTGGTGAGGGAATCGACAAGAAGGAACTCGATTTTGCCGAAGAAGTCGCGGCGCAACTTAAGTAAACTGACGCCATATAAGCAGGTGTTTGCCCGGGCGGGTTGTGCCGCCCTTTACTATTCGTAGTGTTATTGGTGTTACGGGTTGCAGGATTAACATGGCTCAAACCGGCAAGGAAATAAGGTATCAACGCATTCTACTCAAGCTCAGTGGTGAAGCACTGGTGGGTGATGTCGGGTTCGGTATAGATCCCAAGGTTCTCGACCAGATGGCATTGGAAATCGGTCAGTTGGTCGGTATCGGTATCGAGATTGGCCTGGTAGTCGGTGGCGGCAACCTGTTTCGCGGTGCAGCTCTCAATGAAGCAGGTCTCGACCGGGTGACCGGCGACCACATGGGGATGCTGGCCACGGTGATGAATTCCCTGGCGCTGCGCGATGCGCTGGAGCGCTCCAATATTCCCAGCCGCGTGATGTCGGCTATTCCCATGAGCGGTATGGTGGAGCACTACGATCGCCGCACCGCCATGCGCTACCTGGAGCAGGGTGATGTCGTCATTTTTTCAGCCGGCACCGGCAACCCGTTCTTTACCACGGATTCCGCGGCCTGTCTTCGCGGCATCGAGATAGATGCCCAGTTGGTATTGAAAGCTACCAAAGTTGATGGCGTCTACAGCGCTGATCCGGCGAGCAATCCCGATGCAAAAAAATATGATCGCCTGAGTTATGATGAGGTGCTGGACAAGAAGCTTGGGGTCATGGATCTGACAGCTATCATTCTGTGCCGTGACCACGGCTTGCCGGTACGGGTATTTGAGATGGACAAAGCGGGGGCCTTGCTCAGTATTGTGCGCGGAGGCGCGGAAGGCACCTTGATCGAGTGATTCACGAGGAGACCGGCTTGATTAACGAGATTAAAAAAGACACCGAAAGCAGGATGCAAAAAAGCCTGGATGCGCTGGCTTCAGTTTTAACCCGCATCAGAACCGGCAGGGCCCATCCGGGGATTCTAGAGGGTATTACCGTCGAGTATTACGGCGCCGCTACCCCCTTGAGCCAGGTCGCCAATATCAATGTCGAAGATGCCCGCACCCTGGCTATTTCGCCCTGGGAAAAACAGCTGGTGCCCCAGATTGAAAAGGCCATCCTCAAGTCTGACCTGGGCTTGAACCCCTCGACCAGCGGTGACCTGATTCGTATTCCCATGCCCGCGCTGACGGAGGAAACCCGCAAGGGCTATACCAAACAGGCCCGACATGAAGCCGAGGTGGCCCGGGTGTCTATTCGCAATATCCGCCGGGATGCCAACGGCGATCTCAAGGACCTGCTCAAGGAAAAGGAGATCAGCGAAGATGACCAGCGGCGCGCCGAGGAGCAGATACAAAAAATCACCGATAAATTTATCGCGGCGGTAGATGCGAGGCTCGAGACCAAAGAATCCGAGTTGATGGAAATCTAGTAGCCGGCGGCGGCGCAGATATGTCTAATTCCAATCAGCACCAGGATGATGTGCCACAGCATGTGGCGATTATTATGGACGGCAATAATCGCTGGGCCAGGAAGCGCAAGTTGCACGAGGTTGCCGCGGGTCACAAAGCCGGTGTCGAAACGATTCGCGCGATCCTTGAAGCGTGCGATAAGCACGGTGTCCGGATTCTCACCCTGTTCGCCTTCAGCAGTGAGAACTGGCTGCGGCCCCGCAGTGAAGTCGAGGCCCTGATGCTGCTGTTTTCCAATTACCTGTCCCGGGAAACCGACGACCTGAACCGACGCAATATTCGCATGCGCTTTATCGGTCGGCGAGATCGTTTCAGTGAGAAAATCCAGCAGAAAATGCACTACGCAGAGGCCACTACCGCAGATAACACCGGAGGGGTGCTGGTGATTGCCGCCGACTACGGTGGCCAGTGGGATATTGCCGAGGCGGCAAAGTCGATTGCCGTTGACGTGTCAAAAGGCTTGCTGGAGCTTGACGCCATCGATGAGCAATTGGTGGACTCCCGCATTTCCCTGGCTGATTTGCCGCGGCCTGACTTGTTGATCCGCACCGGTGGTGATCACCGCATCAGCAATTTTTTACTGTGGCAATGTGCCTATGCGGAGTTTTACTTTACCGAAAAATTCTGGCCGGATTTTAAGGAGCAGGATTTTATCGAAGCGATCTCTGACTTCGCCGGCAGGGAGAGGCGCTTCGGCAAAACCAGCGAACAGGTGGGCTTGAATAATCATGCTTAAACAACGCGTCATCACCGCCCTGATCCTGGTGGCGATCTTACTGGCCTTTCTATTTGCTCCCGCTGTCGCGAGCATATTGTTTTTTACCGTGGTGGTGACTACCGCGGCGTGGGAGTGGGCCGGGCTCGCCTCCCTGACCGGCAACAGTCGCCTGCTGTACGCGCTGGCAGTGGCGATTCTAATCGGCCTGGCCTGGACCCTGTTGACGAATCAGGGGCAATTCGATGGTTTGGCCGTGCGCCAGGTGCTCGGCTGGGGCTGTGCCGGCTGGGCCGTGATGTTGTTGTGGGTACTGGGCTATCCGGGCAGCGCTGCTATCTGGGGTGGCGCTGGCAGGCGCGCAGTTCTTGGCCTGGCGGTGCTGCTGCCGGCGTGGGTAGGCTTGGCTTATCTGCGCCTGGAAACGTCAGGCTCCTGGTTGATTTTATATGTTATCGCGCTGGTGGCCTGCGCCGATGTCGGCGCCTATTTTACCGGACGCGCCTTTGGGCGGCACAAAATGGCGCCGGCCGTCAGCCCCGGCAAAACCCTTGAAGGGCTGGCCGGCGGTATTGCCACGGTGTTGGTGTTTGCCCTGCTGGTCAGCCTGTTCGCCCTGCCTGAGTCTGCCACCACCGGAGCATTCTTATTTTTGTCCATGGCTACAGGTCTGGCCTCGGTGCTGGGAGATTTGGTCGAAAGCATGGTCAAGCGACACCGCGGCGTTAAGGATAGCGGTACCTTGCTGCCGGGCCACGGTGGGCTCATGGATCGCATCGACAGTTTGGCGGCGGCGCTGCCGGTGTTCGCCTTCGGTATGGCGATCATGCATACCCAGGGCGCGGTGTAACCATGGAGAATGTTCTGATACTGGGTGCGACCGGTTCTATCGGTGAAAGTACGCTGGACGTTATCGAGCGCCACCCCGATCGCTATCGGGTACTGGGGCTGACCTGTCGCCGCAATATTGACAAATTGAGCGAGCAAGTTCGGCGGTTTCGGCCCCGCTATGTGGTTGTCGATGAGCCGGGCGCGGCGCGCGAGGCGCGGCAGCAACTGAGGGCCATCGACCCAAACCTCGAAGTCTTGCAGGGCGCCGCGGCGATGGCTGAATTGGCAGCCTCTGCCGAGGTGGACATTGTGATGGCGGCCATTGTCGGCGCCGCCGGGCTGGAGCCAACGCTGGCAGCTGTCGGCGCCGGCAAGCGCATCTTGCTGGCTAACAAGGAGTCGCTGGTGATGGCGGGCCCCCTGTTCATGCAGGCTGTGCGGGATCATGGCGCTACCTTGTTGCCCATCGACAGTGAGCATAATGCCATTTTTCAGTGTATGCCCCCCCATTACCGTGATGGCCTCGAGCTCTGTGGAGTCAGTCGCATACTACTCACCGCCTCCGGGGGGCCGTTTCGCGAGACTGCCATCGAGCAATTGCGCACGGTGACCCCGGCGCAGGCCTGTGCCCATCCCAACTGGTCCATGGGTCGAAAAATTTCGGTCGATTCGGCAAGCTTGATGAATAAGGGCCTGGAGCTGATCGAGGCGTGCTACTTATTTAATGTGGCGGCTGACAAGGTCGAGGTGGTGGTACACCCCCAGAGCATCGTTCACTCCATGGTGGAATACGTCGACGGCTCGGTGCTGGCGCAACTGGGCAACCCGGATATGCGCACCTCGATCGCTTACGGACTGGCCTGGCCGGAGCGCATAGCTTCGGGGGTAGCCGGTCTCGATATTATTAGCCATGCTCGGCTGGACTTCGCCGCTCCCGATACCGTGCGCTTTCCCTGTCTGCGCCTGGCGCGAGAAGCCTGTGACTCGGGGGGCACCGCCACCACCGTACTCAATGCTGCCAATGAAGTTGCCGTCGATGCTTTCCTGGCCGGACGCATTGGTTTTCTGGCCATCGCTGATTTGGTAGAGCGTGCGCTGGCCGCCAGCAAATTCTATGAACCTCCGGATATTGCCGCGGTCAAAGCTGCAGATGTCGAGGCCCGTAAACTGGCCAGTTCCCTGTTGCCCTGAGTCTGGTAGCCGTTGTCTACGAGATGGAGTGCCTATGGGCCTTATTGCCTATGGGTTTGATTGCCT
>CBDUUA010000168.1:0-5294 GCA_965370135.1 uncultured Cellvibrionales bacterium | reverse complement strand
GAAGACATATGATGGGCATCACTGCTTTCACCATAACCGAGCAAGGCATAAGCAGCGCCGTCGGCGTCTCGCTCCAGCAATGCGAAACCGGCGGCCTCGCCGATGGAAATGCCGGCGCGGTCCGGCGCACAGGGACGGCACGGATCGGGGGATACCAGTTGCAGGGAATTGAAACCGTACAGGGTGGTCAGGCACAGACTATCGACGCCACCGACCACGGCGGCATCACACAAGCCGCTCGCCATCGCCCGGCGGGCAGAGGCAAACACCTTGGCGCTGGAGGAGCAGGCGGTGGAGACAGCGCTGCTGATGCCCTCGAGCCCCAGCGCCACCCGCGTGAATTCGGCAATGGAATGGCAGTTATGGGTGGTTTCATAGCAATACCAATCCGGCAGCGCTTCGGTGTTGGGATCCAATTCCCGATAGGCGCGCTCGGTCTGGTGAATGCCCGCGGTGCTGGTGCCCATAAACACCGCCACTCGATGAGCGCCATACCGCGCTACCGCAGCGTCCACCGCGGCGATAAAACCATCCTGCTGTAAACCCAACCAGGCCAGGCGATTATTGCGACAATCGAAGCGCGCCAAGGGCGCCGGCAAGACCACGCCATCGACTCCGGCCACCTCACCGACCCATGCCTGCAGATCCTCGATGCCGAAAAAGTCGCAGGGACGCAAAGCGGTCTGCCCCGCCGCCAGCTTGCGCCAGTTGTCGGCCAAACCGGCACCCAGCGCCGTGGTGATGGTATAGCTAGTGATCGGTAGTGGAGTCATCGATAGTGGAGTCATCGGCCCAAAAGTCGTAGAAGTTAAACCAGTTATAGGGAGCCAACCGGGCATAGTGCTCCAGGCGTGCGGCATAGTGTTCGACACAGCCGGTAATCACCGCCTGTCGCTGCCCGCGGCTTGCCGACAAGCCCTCGGTCATTAATTCAAAATTCAGCTGGTAGCGATTGTCGCCCAAATACAGGCCAAAACACAGTATCACCGGCACCCGCAGCACCAGTGCCAATAACCAGGGACCGGCGGGAAACGCCGCCATACTGCCCAGAAACTCAGTGCGCACCGTGCTTTCGCCCCGGCCGGCGCGATCCGCCATGATACCCACCAGGTCACCTTGTTTTAAACAGCCGTCAATCGTCAGCGCCAGCTCCGGCGGCGGCTGGCCGGCATCGATAATGCCGGCAGCCAGTTGCGGGTCGAGGCTGTCGATAATATCGCCAACCAGCGGATTCTGGCGTCGATCCAGCAGAATGCGCAGGGGCAGGGATTCGTCTTTGACACCCAGTACGCGCAGCGCCTCAAAACTACCCAGATGGGACACCAATAACAGGCAGCCCTGGCCACCGGCCATCGCCTGGCGAAACACCTGCTCGCCGCGGATACTGATCTGGTAGCGATCGATGTCCCCCGAGAGAAAAAACAGGCGATCCGAGGCCACCCGCGCGAAGCTGTACAAATGGCGAAACACCTCGCGTCGGCGCGGCTCAACACCCTTGACCCGGCGCAGGTAGTCCCGGGACGCGGCGCGGACATCGGCACCGGTAGCATAAAAATACATCACGATGGGGTAGAGCAGCAGATGAACCGGCCAGCGCCCCAGATGCAGCGCTATCCATACCAGCACTGAAATCCAAAAGCGACTGCTGCGCTCACGCTGCTGTGCCCACACCGGTTTCATGGCAACGGCTCGTCATGCAATTCAACTTCTAATTCAACTGCGCCCCGGCACACCGTCAACTCGCCCCGCCGCAGCTGCAATTTACACTGTCCTGATGTTGCACCCGCGGTCAACACCAGGCGGCAACAGTCCCCCGGCGCCAGGGTTTCCAGGAATTTCAAGGACTTGATTGTGGCCACCCGCCGCCCCGGAAAGTGCGACTGTAGCGCCTGGCACAGCCACTGCAACAACAGCGCGCCGGGGACGATGGGATTGCCGGGGAAGTGATCGGCAAAGCAAGGGTGTGCCGACGGCACTATCAAATCCAGCTCAGTATTACTCATCACACTGCCCCAATGTCTGTTGCAACAAGTGGTCGGGCGCTTTGCCAGTCTCATTGCGGGGTATTGCCGCCACTTTTTTGATCGGGCGCGGCAGCAACACCGGATCGATGCGTCGGGCCAACAGGCGGGCGATCTGGCGTGTGCTCAGATCAGACACCACCAGCGCCGCCGGCCGCTGAGCGCCCCGGGGCATAAACACGACGCAGTCACTGACGCCGTCAAGGGCCTGCAGTTTAGCGGCCAGATCGCCCAGGGACGCTCGCTTGCCGCCGACATTGATCATATCAGCGCTACGCCCCAGAAAGCGAAAGCGATCCGGGCCCCGCAATTGCATTCGATCCTGCAGCGCGGTGGCTGCAGGCAGTTGCGGCCCGGTGACCCGAATGACTCCCTGGTGCTCGGCAATGGTCATGCCGTCCAATAACCGCCAGTCCTCCTCGCTTGCGGTATGGCGTGTGGCGATACTCCCCGCCTCGGTGCAACCAAATATTTCATCCACGGCGCCGGCAAACAGCGCCTCGGCGGCACTGGCGACATCCCCGCTCAGGGGCGCAGTCGCCGACACCAGCCGCTCGACCACCGGCATCGCCAGACCACTGCCGAGCAGGTGGCGCAAATGCACCGGCGTGGTCACCAGCAGGCGTGGCGCCGCCAGCCCCGCCAATGCCGCGGCGACATCCTCGGCATAAAAAGGATGACCCGAGTCAATCGCGCAATTCCCTTGCAGCGCCATCATCACAGTCATCTCCAGGCCGTACATATGCTGCGAGGGCACGGTGGCGACAATCCCGGGGCGCGGCGAGTCCGGCGGGGCAAAGCGCTGGGCCAGCATCGCCGCGGTGCCACAGAGGGTGTACCAGTGCTTCTCGTTAGCCACCGGTTTGCCGGTACTACCCGAGGTAAACGCAATCGCCGCCAATTGTGTGCCGGGGATATCAGCTACCACCGGCTCATCGTCTGGACTGAGGGTGCCGGGGATGGCGGCGGCAATATTGATCGCCGCCAGACCAAAATCCTCCGCGCTATCGCCCACATCGATAGCACTGACAGTATCGATAACACAGTAGCTACCCGGGTATTGGCCGGCGATTTCCCTGACAGTCTGCGGTTGCCGATTGGGGGGTAGTAAGTTGGTGGTTCCGCGCATCAGCGCGGCACAAAATCCCAGCAAAAAATAGTAGCGATCCCGACATAGATTGACGGCATAGCCGCCCGCAGGCAATTGCTGCGCCAGCGCCACAGCATGGCGTAAAAATGCTCGCTGGCTAACAGCCTCGCCACGGCGCCAGATCAGGGTCGCCGCCGGCTGGTAAGCGGCAATCAGTGGCATGGGGGCCGGGTTCATATCAGCCTTTGGGCACGCCGGACTGGAACACGATATTCAGGTACTGTCGCAGCGAGGGCTGTTCAAAGTCACTGAAACGCCAGCGCCGGTAGATAAACTCAGCCAGAAACAACAGCGCCACCAGCGCGTAATTGAGAAAATTGCTAAACAGCGACCAGACAGTGTCTGATAGCAGCCAGGGCATGGCTGCTGCCCAGAGGGTCAGGATCGCAAGAAATACCGCCCAAAATACAGTGACCTGGCGAGTGTAGCGCTCGATTTCCGGTGGCAGTTGACCGTGGGTCTGCACGCCAATCGCGGTGACCAACGGCACCTGTCCCGGCAACAAGGTGCGCATAAAACCACTCCATATAAGCAGCGGGATGATAATTGGCGGCACGTACAAAACGTACCTCGCCAGATCTACCGAAGCCAGCAAGAAAGACACCAGCGCTACCCCGAGCAGCACGCCCCAGGCAAACACATTGCCCTGGCGCAGTCCCGAATACTGAATGCCGGCGGCCAGGCAAACGATGGCGACAACCTGTAAACCCGCTGATTGTGTCACCACAGCAAAATGCACGCACAGCGGATAACAGAGCAACAGAAGCAGATTCATAGCAGGCCGCGTCAGGCCTTACTGGCAATTTGGCCGGTAATATAATCGGCCAGGGATCGCAAGCTGGCGAAGATGGCGCTGTTGTTTTCGTCATCAGCCTTGAGCTGCACCCCATATTTCTGTGCCACCGCCAGGGAAATCTCCAGCGCGTCAATGGAATCGAGACCCAGGCTGTCCGGCACATCAAAGCCGAACAAGGGCGCGTCGGCGTCGATATCCCCAGCGCTGATATCTTCGAGATCCAGCGCCTCAACCAGGATTTCGGCCAGTTTACGTTGCTCTTGCGTTTGCCCACTCATACTCACCGCCCCTCTCACCGACACTCTCAACATTTTCGTTACATAAAAAACACAGTAAAAGCTTTTTCAGGATTTGCCCGCACTGTACTCGCTGAATATCCCCAACTCCACTCGCCGCTGACACTCAGCCAGGCCGGCCGCGCTCATGGCATCGATAATCGCAGCCGGAGGCACGCAGTACTCGATGGTATCCCAGTAATAGCGCATCAACTCCTGGGCCTCGGCGCTACCGCGGATCACCCGGGTTATCATCGGTACGATCCCCCGCATATACAATCGCAGTACCGCCTTGGCAACGACGTTTTCGGGGCGGGTAATCTCCATGATCAGCACCTGGCCGCCCGGCTTCAATACCCGCGCAAACTCGGCGAACAGCGCCTTCAGATCCGCGACGTGACGCAGCGCATAAGCCATGGTCACCCGGTCAAAGCTGTTATCGGCATAGGGCAGATTTTCACCCAGGCCTTGAATCGCCCTGGCCACGCCGGCGTTGCGAGCTTGCTGCAACATACCGCGGCTGGGATCGTGGGCTATGACCAGGCCGCCGGTGCCCAGCATTTGCTGGGCAATCAGCGACACCACGCCGGTGCCGGCGCCTACATCGAGTAGCTGCATACCCGGCGCCAGTGCCGCTCGCTCCAATGCCTGACGCCGATAGCGGCCCCCCGAACCCAGGCTCATTATGCCGTTGATCCAGTCGTAATGGGGCGCGGAGGCATCAAACATAGCATCGACCCGCTCGCGGCGCTGGTCTGCGCTGGCATAGTACTCTTCCAGCACGGGGTGTGGACTCTGGGACTGCTTTTCTACTGACACCATATAAACCTGACTCCACCCAGAAAAACCGCGTACTCTATGACAGGGCGCTGCCTTAATCAAGACCAGAACCACGAGACATGGGCGCCGATCTTCGGTGACAAGCCAGTAGCAGTGCCATATACTGCCGCGAGAGCTAATATATCTCCATGGCGGATGGAGTCACTACTGTTTTTTTGGCATTAGCTTTTACCTGTTCACTCCTGAGTATTCACTTTTCAGTATTGACTAGC
>CBDUUA010000167.1:0-5303 GCA_965370135.1 uncultured Cellvibrionales bacterium | reverse complement strand
TTGAATGTTTTGGTGAAGGGGTTGTACATAAAAGACGACACGTCGGCCAGGGAAAAGCCGTTGGCGCCGGCCCATTGGTCGATCTCCTCCGGCTTGATCAGCTTGCGGTATTGATGTGTGCCGCGCGGCAGCATGCGCAACACATACTCCGCCCCGACAATGGCAAACAGAAAGGATTTCAGGTTGCGGTTAATGGTGGAAAAAAACAGGGCGCCACCGGGCTTCAGCAAAGCAACACAGCAATCAATGATCTTTTGCGGGTCTGGCACATGCTCAAGCGCTTCACAACAAGCGACAACATCATAGGCATGAGGTCGTTCGCGCGCCAGATCCTCGACATTTTTCGCGAGATATTCTATCGATAAGCCGGCTTGCTCGGCATGTTGTGCCGCTATTTTCAGGGGTGTTTCAGCCAGGTCGATGCCGGTGGCTTCCGCCCCCTCCCGGGTCAGAGATTCAGTCAGGATGCCACCACCACAGCCGACATCAAGCACTTTCTTGCCGTTCAGTGGCGCATTTTTCTTGATGAAATTGGTTCGCAGTGGGTTGACGACGTGCAGCATACCCATAGGTCCTTTCGGATCCCACCAGACTTGTGCGAGGCGATCAAATTTTTTGATTTCCTCAGGGTCTACATTGGTAAATTCGCTCATTGTTCTGGTTTCAATCTCCGCTTTTGTTTGCATTATGGTTTGCATGAAGGTTTGCGTGATGGTTTTCGTGATAGTTGTCTTGCAGCCATTCGCTAAAAAAGATCACAGACCGGGTGACATCCTCGAGGCCGATATTTGCAACAAAGCAATAAGACCCTATACCCATGGGTAGCGGAACCCGCTGGGCTCCATTGCGATGATGCTGGCGCTCCACCAGGGACTGCATCAGCAAGTCCGGCTGGAGCCCCTCGGATGACAGGGGCAATTTCAAGGCCAAAACCAGGGAAAATATACGGTCCAGGTCGCTTCGACTTAACAGTGAGCGTTGCCATGCAATGATTGACGACAACATCATATCGATTACTACCGCTTCGCCGTGAAGCAGATCCAGCTTGTCCTGCATTTCAAGTGCTGTCGAAAAAGTGTGGCCAAAATCTACTACTCGCGCCAACTCGGTTTCAAACAAATTGGGGATCAGTTCCTCCAGCATGCTTTCCACGGAGATACACAGGATATCCCAGCTGGTTTTATCCTGAAATTTGGCTTCAATGCAGTGGCTGCCATGAAGCTCCAGGGTGGCAAACAGGTCGGGCTCTTTCACAATGGCCAGCTTCAGGATTTCTCCCATACCATTTAAAAAATGCCTGCGCGGCAGGGTTTTAAAAAATGTGTGATCCAGCAGAACGCGCTCGGGAGATGAAAAACTTCCCAGCCGGTTTTTGTGCTGCTTAAAGTTTATGCCCGTTTTTACCCCAATGGCTGCATCGACATAGGCCATTAAAGTTGTCGGCACATTGATATGGGGCACCCCGCGCCGCCAGGAACTTGCTACAAAGCCCACCAAATCAGTCACGACACCACCGCCGATTGCTATGATGGGTTCATTTCGTCGGTTGATGGGAAATGCGTCCAGACCTTCCAGAACGGCCAGGTATTGAGACACAGACTTGTTAGATTCGCCTGCTTCAAAAGGGTGAATACAGGCCTCAATATTATTGGCCTGGAAATAGTTTTCGATGGCATCGCCGTTATGAACCAGAATTTGTGAGTCCACTACCACAAATCGTCGCCGGCCTCCCCGATTATCCCTGGTAACCAGCAGGGCGTCATTGTCAGGGTGAAACAGATCGTGACTGCAAACAATGTCGTAGCTTACCGGACGCTCGGTGCGAACCTGCCACGACTTTTGAAATCCAGTCAAAATACCTGGCTCCATTGCTGTTCGGCCGCAATCAGGCTCTGGGCCAATGCTTTCGAACCCGCCAGATCGTGATGTACTGCCTGCCCACAGTTATCAGGGGACGCGTAAGGTACTTCCCCGGCGGCAACGATGTCATCGAGAATGGCTCGATAGACCCGGGATACTTCGTCGAAACGCCCCTCATTCTGCAAAATCAGGTAAAAGCCGGTCTGGCAACCCATGGGGGCAACCGAGACAAATGATTCCGGCAGGTATTTTCTGAACCCGGCCAACAGCAAGTGCTCGAATGAATGCAAAACACCCGTCGCCAAATAGTCGCTATTGGGTTGCGTAACGCGCAAGTCATAGACGTAAGTAACGTCTCCGGCGGCGCCCTCCAGATAAGACGACAAGCGCACATAGGGGGCGCAGACATCCCGATGATCGATCTCACCCAGTGTCGCTGGGTCCCAGCCTAAAATTTTAACATCCATTGCTTAGTGCCTTTTTTGTGCTTTTTTTCGGGAGAATCACTGTACTAAATGCATTTTGATAGGTGCTGATAACTGGCTGTCACCGCTTGTTTCCAGGTGTCGATATGGTGATAAAGTTCTACCGTGGCATAGCCGTCAAAACCATTGTCCACCGCCGCCTTGAAGCTGCCGACAAAATCAATCTCTCCATCTCCAGGTATGATGTGGAAGTGAACATTTCCAGTCAGGCTGTTGGCAACCATCTTATCCATATACGGAAGACCCTGATCGCGCCGATCCGCCTGGCGTAGATAGTGGATAATGGGTTTGGCCCGATCCAACACGTAAAAACTTAATTTCGGGATAGAGAGCGCATAGGTGAAAATTTCGTCATCATATGAGGATGATCCCTGCGGGAGTTCGTCATAGGGTACATAAATAAGCTGCTGGGCCCCGTTCAACTCCCTGGCTATGTCCCCTATTTTTTGCTTCAGTTTCTTGTCCGGAACCCGGTCATAAAAATAAGCCGCTCGCGTTTTGTCCAGAAGCAAGAAATCCGCTGTCTCAGGAAAATAAATCAGGTAACTGGCGAAATCAAAATCGAGGGCCAGGTCATCCGCCATCTGTAGAATTTTCAGGTTGTAGCCGGCCGTGGTATCGGAAACGTGCAGGTATTTGGTCAATGGGGCCGCTCTGCCGATGGCGTTGATATAATCATCATCGGAACAATAGGCATGACAGATATCAATATGCAGGCGAAACTTGTCCAGGTCGACCTTCTCTATCAATGCCACTCCCTGTGCAATGGTTTCGATAAACATGCCGGGTTCGGGTTCAATGGTGAGAATAATATCATCATCGCCAATAAACTCCACGCACTCCCGAATGCTGTCGATCAGTAGTGCTTCCGGGTCGATGTGCGGATTATTGACATGTTCATCGCGGATAAAACCACTGCCAAAACTGACGATATTGACGTCCAGTGCGCGGGCAAGTTTGATGCCTGCCTTGATCAACTTTATCCGCTGTTTACGTCCGGCCAAATCGACGCACATGGCCGACGGGTCGTGGGGGCGGTCAGCAAGGAAAAACAAGGTCGGTGTGGCAATACAGGATGGTTTGATGTCACTGTTCTCAAAGCGCTGTCGCAACGCGAGAAGGTCATCATCGCTCATTTCAAACGGATTGAATTGATCCATATGAAAAGCCAATTCGATGCCCGGGTATCCAGCCTCTTCCACCGCATCAATCGCATCCATCAAGCTTAAATTAACCAGCCCATTGGTACTGTAACTTAGTTTTATCACCCATCTTACCTCGTCACTTTCAGCTTTTTTACACAAAAGTTTACCCGCCCAATCAGTTTGAGCAGGCTGTTTGAGCAGGGCAAATCCTGATAATGCTGTTGATTTTAGGGATTTATACCACAAACTTCATTAGCTGGCTAACGGTAAGCGCGATCACGCCAAACCTATCCAGCTTGTTTTGTACTTATGCGGATTTGCAGCTTGACGTTCGCCTACTTCTTTATCTGCAGGTTCATCAACTTGTCGACAACTTTGCCGAAAGGGGGCAGGGTGCCGGCCAATTTTGCCAGGTTGACCCGGCCTTGTTTGAACACGGGCTTGGCGTGACTGAAAGTTCTGAAGCCGTCGATGCCGTGGTAGCTGCCCATGCCACTTTGGCCTACCCCGCCAAAGGGCAGATCCTCGCAGCCCACGTGCATGGCGATATCGTTGACGGTCACGCCACCGCTGATAGTGAGCTCGAGTACCTTATCCATCTCGGCCGAGTCACTGCCGAAATAGTACAGTGCAAGTGCTCGGGGCTGCTGATTGATAAAGGCAATTGCGTCATTCAGGTCGCGGTAGCTTTTAATATTGAGGATCGGCCCGAAGATTTCGTGCTGCATGGTCAGCATGTCGTCGCCGGGATTGACAATCAGGTGCAGGGGAATCTTCCGGCTGGGATGATCCCTGAAGCTTTCTTCAGCGCCATCCAGGTTGATGACGGTGACACCGCGCTGGGCTGCTTCATCAATATAGGACATGACTCGCTGGTGATGCCTGGCGCTGATCATCGATACGTAGTCGGGGTTGTCTATTACTGAGGGGTAGAGGCGAGCAAATACCTTGCCGGCGCGGGCCAGTAATGTCTCCAGGTGTTTCTCATGCACAAAGCAATAGTCGGGTGAGACACACAGCTGCCCCGCATTCATGCATTTGCCGGCAATGAGTTTGTCGACGCAGTCCCGCATATCGACGTCCTGGCCGATAACAACCGGAGACTTGCCGCCGAGCTCCAGGGTAATGGGTGTCAGGTTTTGTGCAGCCGCGCGCATGACCTGACGCCCGATACCGGTAGCACCGGTAAAAAAAAGATGATCAAAGGCAAGGGCGCTGAAGGCGGCGCCGACCTCCGGGCCACCCGTCGTCACGGCGAGTTCGGTCTCGTCAAAATAGTGTTTGACTAATTCAGCCATTAGTTTCGAGCTGGCGGGGGTGAATTCAGAGGTTTTGATCATGCAGCGATTGCCGGCGCCAAGAGCACCGGCGAGTGGATTGAATACCATGCTGATCGGCACATTCCAGGGCGCCATAACGCCAATAATTCCCTTGGGCTGGTACTGAATATATGCTCTGGCCCCGAGTAGACCGAGGGGGAAATTGGGGCGGCGCGGTTCCGATTTCATCCACTGTTGGAGGTGTTTTTTTACAAACTTTATGCCTGAGACCGAGGGATAGAGGTCGGTCAACAGTGTGACCGGACGCGAGCGATTGCCGAAATCACTATTCACGGCATCAATCAGTTCCTGCTGATGGTCGACCAGCAATTCGAGGCAGCGATCCAGGCGATCCATGCGGGTTTCCAGTGACACTGCTCCCTCTGCAAAGAAGGCCGCGCGTTGACGCTCCAGGATGACTTCAAGTTTCCGCATGGTGTCCTTGTCAGCAAGGGTTTCAGCTACAGTCCGCAGTGATGATCCGACCTATCGGA
>CBDUUA010000166.1:0-5340 GCA_965370135.1 uncultured Cellvibrionales bacterium | reverse complement strand
CGCCTTTGGTTTCAACGTTCATGGGGAGAATGTCGTCCATCGCCGAACTACAGAGCCCCCGTGCATTGGTAGCTTTCGAGCAGCTGAAAATCGAAGGGATTGACGCGGCTTGACGCTTTGAGTTGGTAGCGCGCTTTGCGGCCACCTTGCTGCATCACTATTTGGTAGCTGCTGCTTGATCCGGGTTTGCGCTCCAGAACCGAATCGGCAATCAGGTGGAACAGAGCCCACTCTCCCTCATAGCTTTTTTGATGTCTGGTGCCATTCAAGTCTTCAAATAGAATGCGAATTCGGCTGTCTGCTGCTCCCCTCCACGAGAACGATTTACTGAATTTGGGGCCGTGGGTATAGGTCAGTGGGGACTGGCCCGAGCCGAGATCCAACTCAAACAGGCGCACGGTTGCATCGAGCTTGATCGGCTTCAATTGAAAGTTGATGTGGGCGGTTTCACTCCCCCGGGGAAAGAACGCGGCCCGTATCGAACTGGCAATTCTAAGTTGCTCGCGAGTGGCGGGCTTGATTGAGAGGCTTTTGCCTTTGCTCGACTTCGGCTTCCAGTTGTGCCGATCGATAAAGCTTGCGAGGTATTTGTCGAAGAAGCTGGCCTGTATTCCCCTGGGGCCAAAGAAGTTGTTGAACTCTTCGATATTGGCATCGTCCCGGCTATTGGGGGCAAAGGGGAAGCGAGCAGCCAGGGCCTGGTTGAATTGATCGCAAACCTCCCCTCGCCATAGCCGACCCAGATATCTCTGGGCGCCACCCATGGTGACAGCAGTACTGTAGCGGCTTGTTTCCTGCAGCCAGGTGCTTACCGGCGTTGGCGTGCTGCTCGCCAACATCATTACCCGGCGCCGGTTTTCGCTGCCGCCACTCTGACTTTTGGCAAAAGCGGCCTCGTTACTATTTGCGGACATGGCTATGGCGCCGACTTCATCCCGCAATCCGGCCAATGCGGCGTTTATTTTGTCAATTCGGGGGGCTTGTCCCTTACTCTGGCGCAGCAGTGCGTTGAGCTCCTTGAAACTAGTGTCAACAATAGTCGGCTGGAATTTCCCCGGTGCAATGGCCGCCAGCTTGCCGGCAGCACCCTCGGGGGCAATGCCGGGGATATCGGGGATATCGGGAAGATGGGTAAGCTCGGTGTTGTCCCTGGTCAACTCAAGTACCGCGACTATTGGTGAGCTATCGGGTTCTGCGAGCAGGTTCAGGGTTTGCTGGGCCGCGGCAAGATTGCGAAAGCGCACAATGTGAAGGCTGTTGATAGTGCGCACCCAGTAGTTGTTATAGTCATTCAAATAGCGGTGTTTGAGTTGCTGGCCAATCTTTTCCAGCTCGGCACCGCTAAAGTCTTTGTCGGCCTGGTCGCCCAGTATCCAGCGGCTATTGTTGTATTCCTGTATGGCTGACGCGCCGCCACTAAAATCCAGCTCATCGTAGGCCGCTTTTGTATACAGATAGGGGATTTGAGCGCGCGGGTCGTCATCACCAATGCCAAAAGTTGCCATGGTCTGTGGTCCGACGGCCTGTTGCAGGGACAGCGGTGGTCTGGCGTTCATCCGCGCCTGCAGTTGCGCGTACAGTCGCTGGTCTACCGGTTTTTTCAGCAGTATTTGGCGCGACTGAGTCACCAGTTGCTGATTCAGCTCCCGGGAACCGAAGCCGCTTGCAAATAACTGCTGCAGATAGTGCTGTAAAGCTTGTTGCGCCGCTTCATTGCCGGGCAATTCCTGCTGCCAGTATTGGGTAGCCCAATGTTCAATGGTGGCCTGATCGCGTTTGTCCACGTTACCCAGCATCAGGTAAGCGCGCAGGGTTTCGAATAGATAGGCCTCACTTTTATTGTCTGCTGATTCCAGTTGCTGTTCCATGGAGCCCTGCAGGTCGGGAAGGAAATGCTCTTTAAGAGCTGAGTCGTAGAGATTATTGGCGGCCTTATCGACGCCGGCGTCGTACAGGCCCATGCCGGTCAGCCAGGGGTGGGCCTCCTGGTCGTACACCCTGCTGCCCTGGCGCAGGGGCTCAAGTAATTCGGTTACTGCCTCCGGGTTAGGTGGTGTCGAATCGATGGTTTTTCTGCGGGTCTCGTAGCTGTCGGCCAGGGCGTTGACCTTACCCATAAACTGAAAATTGCGGGTAACACTGCCGGCCCAGACCAACATGGTTGCGGCAAAGCCCAGTGCCAACACGGCAAAACCGATGCGGCGCGACCACTTCAAGCTTGATTCCAGGCGCGTGTTGGCGCCGACAATATTCGCCTCTGGAAAGATAATGTCGGTAAACAAGCGGTGAATAAAAAAACTCTGGCCGCTGTTGATCTGCTGTAGCGAGGCGTCCCGGCCGAAGCCAAAGCTACTGGAAACCGCGGCCATCATGCGGTCGATGGGAGTGCCTTCCTGGGTCGCACTACTGAGGTAAACCCCGCGCAGTACCGGTTGTTCCTGGTAGCGATTGGCAGAAAAAACCTCGCCGACAAATTCGCTAATGGTGGCTTTCAGGTTGCCGAGTTGTATGGGGAAATTCTGTATCAGCGAGCGTTTTTGCGGGTCTCTCTCATCGTGAACCCGAGCCAGCATACGTTCGTCGACGCGCTTTACCAGCAGGTCGAATTCTTGTTCAACCCGGTCGGCCAGGTCATCGTTGCCACTGTCCTTGCGCAGATGGGGCAGGGTAAAGCCCCACACCTGTTCCCGCTCTGTTTGAGTCATGCGGGCAAAGTAGTCTGCAAAACCGGCGATCAGGTCACATTTTGTAAACAGCAGGTAAATGGGGAACTGGATGCCGAGTTGTTGGTGTAGTTCGTCAACGCGGCTACGAATTGCCTGGGCTTGCTGTGATCGTTGCTGGGGTGTTTGTAACAATAGATCCTGGGTGCTGACGGCGATAATAGCGCCGTTAATCGGTTGCCGGCGGCGGTGTTTTTTCAGCAGGCGCAGGAAGCCCTGCCAGGCAGTATTATCAGCGGTTCTGTGGCTGTCCTGGGTGGTGTAGCGCCCAGCGGTATCGATCAATACCGCGTCATTGGTAAACCACCAATCACAGTTGCGGGTGCCGCCTACGCCACCCAGCGCTCCTTTGCCATGGCTGTCAGCGAGGGGAAAACTTAATCCGGAGTTGATCAGCGCAGTAGTTTTCCCCGCCCCGGGTGGTCCGATAATAATGTACCACGGTAGTTGATAGAGGCTTTTATTGCTGTTGCCATCACCTTTAAATTTTGATTTTCGCAGTACTGAAATGGCATCGGTAAAGCGTTGGTTCAGTTGTGCGATTTCCTCCGATGACTGTTGTTTGTCTCGCCCGCCTTTGGCTTCAGGGGCCTGCACCTCACTGGTCTGGATATCGTCCAGCATTTGCTTATTCTGGCGTTTGTCGAACCACATCTTGCGCAGCAAATTGAGCAACCAGAGCATCACGCACAGAACAATGATTAGAAGCCGGGCGGAGGCTGACAGTACTTTATTATCGGTGCCGAATTTAATGTATTCGAGACCAAACCAGATCACTATCGACAGTGCCAGCAATCCGATAATGCCCAGGACTATTGGGTTCTTGAAAAAAATGGCCAGACCTTTCATCCGGTGATTGCGCTCCTGATGGTGGGTGCAAAGTGTTTCTTATTTAAACTAAAAAGTTTTCCGCGGCTTTTATTAGCGTGTCGCGCTTGCTCGTGAATCATCGCCTATTTGCGCGCTCAACTGATCTAGATAGGCCGCAGTAGGCGCTGTTTCGTGATTGAGCCATAGTCGTGCGCCGCTGTAACTGAGCAGCAAGATGGCCAGAAAACAGCATGCGACGACCCAAAGGGGGATATAGTGGATGACCCCTTTATCGCTTTTCACATCGGTTTGCCAGTGGGGTGATAAGTCCATCTCGGGGCGGCCTCGCTGCTGTTCTATGCTGCGGTAAAGGTCGTCCCTGATGATTTCGAGTCGCTCGCGACCTCTGGGATCCAGCTTGTATTTGCCTTGAAACCCGAGGCTGGTCAGCAGATAAATAAGCTCCAGCACGTCCACATGTTTCTCGGGGGATTGCTGGACTCGATCCATGATCTGGAAGAATTTTTCGCCGCCAAAGGTTTCATTGTGAAACATGCTTAGCAAGGAGCGCTGACTCCAGCCGGCAGAAGTACCCCAGGGCGTGTTCATCACGGCTTCGTCGATGGCGGTACACAGGAGGTAGCGCGCGGTTACGATTTGCTCGGGGGGCGCCTGGGACGATTGGCATCTCGAATCAAATGTTCGAATCTCATCTGCCAGTTGTTGCTGTAAGCCGGCAGGGTCGTCATGGGCCAGCATGTTTCGCAGTTTCATCATCACGGCCAGCAGTGTTGATGCATTATTGACCAGCACGTTATTGCCGTAATTCGTCGCCAGTGTCTGCACCGGGGTCAGTGGCGCCTGGGCCATCGCTGCCACCGGGGGCATCGATTGCGGTGCAGCCGCCGGGGGCGGCGGCGATAGCAGGGGCTCCGCTGGGGATGAGCTGGTGCGGGCGCCCGGTCTGGGGATTAACATGGTGCGATCCGGGTCGCCAGCGGGCTGGCTGTTGGGGTGGTGCAGCGCAGTGCGATCGTTATCCTTGGAATCGTTCATATTATTGATTCCTTATAGCCCAAAGTTCCATGGCCAGCCCGGGGAAGTCGGCGCCTATGTGAATCGCGATACCTCCCGAGCTTTGCATGGCTTGCCACAAGTCGCCGCTTTGGCCGAACTCAAAATAGCTAAAGCCGGCATGATAGGGTATCTGTCGCGGGGCAACCGGAAGCCGTTTGATCGGTATCCCGGGTAACTGCGCGCCAATAATGTCCCGAATTTTTTCGACCGGTGCAATTTTGGCCTGGCTGGTAAAATGGCCGAGTAACTGCTCGGAAGGCATGTCAGCCTTGACCGCAAGCACAAAGGTGGCGCTGGTAACCAGGCTGCGATCGCTGATCGGAGCAACGTGAATGCCGTATTTTCGCTCGGTCAGCGTCAACGCCACGGCGGTCTGTTCCAGCACGGTGCTCAAGCAACGTCGCAGTATATTAAAGGTGCCGATAAACGTGGTGGCCAGGTCGTCATGGCGGTAGGGCGGAAATTCCGGGGCGCGCTTGTTCTGGGTGGTGAAAGTGGAAAGCTCGCCCGTCATCTGGATGAGCTCGGTGTAGAAATCCAGCGGGTGCAGTCCCAATACCCGGCCCATGTGAAGGCATAGCGGCTCGATGCGGTTGATTACCTGCAGCAGCATGTAGTCCGCCACCTCCGCTGAGCCTGCCCGGCCGCTATCGACCAATCGGTTGCCGAGGGCCTCGCCGCGCTGCTCGATCAAGCCCTGTAACTCCTTGATCATCTCCCTCAGTACCGG
>CBDUUA010000165.1:0-5360 GCA_965370135.1 uncultured Cellvibrionales bacterium | reverse complement strand
TTTGCCATAAGCGCTCCAAGATCTCCTGGACCCAGGTAGAAACCGGCTCGGCCATCACCTGGAAATACCCCTCGGTGATTCTGCGCGGTGATCACAGCGTCGGTGAATTTTACTCGGTGGCGCTCACTAACAATCTGCAGCAAGCCGACACCGGCACCAAAATGATTCACCTGGGAAAAAACACCCGCTCCACCATTATCAGCAAGGGTATCTCCGCGGGCAAAAGCCAAAATGCCTATCGTGGACTGGTGCGCATGAACCCGGCGGCCGAGGGGGCGCGCAACTACACCCAGTGCGACTCCCTGCTGATTGGCGATCGCTGCGGCGCCCATACCTTTCCCTATATCGAGAGCAAAAATGCCTCGGCGGTGATAGAGCACGAGGCCACCACATCGAAAGTCAGCGACGATCAACTATTCCTGTGCCAACAACGGGGTATCGATGCGGAAAAAGCCGTAGCCATGATCGTCAACGGCTTCTGCAAGGAAGTCTTCAAGGAGCTGCCGATGGAGTTTGCGGTTGAAGCCGGCAAACTGCTGGAAGTCAGCCTCGAAGGATCGGTCGGATAAGCGATACGCCGTCGTACACTGTCGTACACAAGGGTTTATATAGCTATGTTATCGATTAAGGATTTACAGGTCAGGATTGAAGGCAAGGACATTCTCAACGGTTTGTCGCTGGAAGTAGGCGCCGGAGAAGTGCACGCCATCATGGGCCCCAACGGCTCGGGCAAGAGCACCCTGGGCTACGTGCTGTCTGGCCGTGACGGTTACGAAGTCGTGGGCGGCTCAGCCACCTTTGAGGGCGAGGATTTACTGTCAATGGCGCCGGAAGCCCGCGCCCGCGCCGGGATGTTCCTGGCCTTCCAATACCCGGTGGAAATCCCGGGAGTCAGCAATATGGAGTTCCTGAAAGCCTCTGTGGACGCGGTCAGGGAGCACCAGGGCCTGGATCCCTACAATGCCGTTTCCTTCATGAAGCTGGCCAGGCAAAAAAGCCAGAGTGTCGATCTGGCGCCGGACTTTCTCAAGCGGGGGGTCAACGAGGGCTTTTCCGGCGGCGAGAAAAAACGCAACGAGATCCTGCAAATGATGCTGCTGGAGCCCAGGCTTGCCATCCTCGACGAAACCGATTCCGGCCTCGATATCGATGCGCTGCAAGTGGTGGCGGCGGGGGTCAATGCTCGTCGCAGTGCCGATAACGCTTTTATCCTGGTGACCCACTACCAGCGCTTGCTCGACTACATTGTGCCCGACTATGTCCATGTGTTAGCCAATGGCCGCATCGTCAAATCCGGCGGCAAAGAGTTGGCCCTGGAGCTGGAGCAAAAAGGCTACTCCTGGCTAGAGCACGAGGTGGCCTGATGGGTGGCTTCGATCAAAATGCAGCAGCGGTGCTGGCGCAACAAACCGGCACCCAGCCCTGGCTCAAAACTTTTCGTGATAGCAACCGGCAACAGTGGCTGGCCAGCCACTGGCCTGACCGCAAGACCGAAGACTGGAAATATACCACGCTGACGCCATTGACCCAGGGAGACTACCTGCGCTTTGGCCGTGCCGACGACATCGCTGTAGACCCATCCCTGTATCAAGTTGCGGGGCTGGAGTGCCAGCGGCTGGTATTTATCAACGGCGAGCTTGCGCAGGATCTGTGTCAGCTATCTGCGCCCGCCTCTGGCTGCACCATTACCCGCTTTTGCGATGCCACCGACAGCCAAAAAACACTGATTGCTCGACACCTGGGCACCGTGGCCGAGACCCAGAGCAATCCCTTCGTGTCCCTCAACGGCAGTTGGCTGGAAGACGGGGTGCTGTTTCACGTTGCGGCCAACTCACAGCGGTCATTGCCACTTCATGTGGTACATCTCACCACCCCCGGTATCGAAGCATTTTCGGTGCGCCAGCGCCTGCTGGTGGTACTTGAGCGCGGCTGCGAAGCGACGGTGATCGAGCATTTTTCCAGCACTGACGCCAGCCAGAACTGCTTCGTCAACGGTGTATCCGAGTTCAAGCTGATGGCGGGCGCCCGTTTGACCCACTATCGCCTGCACCTGGAACAAGAACACGGCATTCATATCGGTGGCATCTACACCCAATTGCAGCGCGACGCCAGCGTCGACTGTTTCTTTATCGGCATGGGCAGCCACCTGAAGCGCCTCGATCTGCGACTGCAGCACCAGGGACCGGGAAGCCACGCGCGACTCAATGGCATCTACCTGTCCAAGGGCAGGCAACATATCGATATTCACTCCACCGTAGAGCACGAATCACCCCAGGGCACGACCAGCGAAGTGGTGCGCGGCATCGTCGATGACGAGGCCAGGGCGGTGTTCAACGGCCGCATCCACATCCATCCCGATGCCCAAAAAACACTGGCGGATTTGAGTAATCGCAACTTGCTACTCACCAATACCGCCGAGGTATATACCAAGCCCGAGCTGGAAATTTATGCCGACGATGTGCGCTGCTCCCACGGCGCTACCGTCAGCCAGATAGAAGACATGGCACTGTACTATTGCCAGTCCCGCGGTATCGGGCGCAAGGAGGCGGAGGTGATGCTCAGCTTCGGCTTTATCAATGAATTGATCGACGCCCTGCGCCATGAGCCGATACAGCAGCTACTGCGGCCGGTTCTAAGCCGCTGGTTCGGCACCGACTCTGCCACGACGAGGTAGCTGCCATGAACCAGCTCGAAACACTGCCCGAAACACTATCCGAAACTATGCCCGAATCAATGTCCGAATCAATGCCCGAATCAATGTCCGAATCAATGTCCGAAACAATGTCCGAAACGACGTTTGACGTGGAAGCCGTACGCCGGGACTTTCCCATCCTGCAGCAATCGGTCAACGGCCACCCGCTGGTCTACCTCGATAACGCCGCCACCACCCAAAAGCCAAACCGGGTTATCGATGCCATCAGCCATTACTACCGCCACGACAACGCCAATGTCCACCGCGGCGCCCACGCCCTGAGTGATCGCGCGACACTGGCCTTTGAAGGGGCCCGCGCGTCGGTACAGCAGTTCATCAACGCGCCCTCGCAGGATCAAATCATCTGGACCCGGGGCTGTACCGAGGCCATCAACCTGGTAGCCCAGTGCTTTGCCGCCAAACGCTTCCAGCCCGGCGATGAGATCCTGGTATCCGGCATGGCCCACCACGCCAACATCGTGCCCTGGCAGATGGCGGCCGAGGCCTGTGGCGCCAGGGTCATACCGATACCGGTCACCGACGCCAGTGAGCTGGATATGGAGGGCTTCAAGCAACTGCTTGGCCCGCGCACCCGACTGGTTGCCCTGGAACATGTGTCCAATGCCATGGGCACCATCAATCCCGTGGCGGAAATCATTGCCCTGGCTCATGAGGCCGGCGCCCAGGTTCTGGTCGATGGCGCCCAGGCAATTGCCCACTGGCCATTGGATGTCCAGACCATGGATGCAGATTTTTACGCGTTCTCCGGCCACAAAATGTTTGGCCCCACCGGTATTGGCGTACTCTACGGCAAACGCGAGTGGCTCGAGTCGATGCCGCCCTACCAGGGTGGTGGCGAAATGATCGAGTCCGTGAGTTTTGAACACACCCGCTACAATCACCTGCCGTATAAGTTTGAGGCGGGCACCCCCGATATAGCCGGCGCTGTCGGGCTGGCTGCGGCCATCGACTATTTGAATAGCCTCGACCGCAAGGCCGCCGCCGAGCATGAGATCAAGTTACTTGAACACGCGCTGTCACTGGCCGCCGATTTTCCCGGTTTCATACTGATTGGCCGGGCCCGGCAGAAAACCAGCATACTGAGTTTCCTGCTGGAGGGCACCCACCCCCATGATGTCGGCACCCTGCTGGATCAACAGGGAATTGCCGTACGCACCGGCCATCACTGCACCCAGCCTATTATGGATCAGCTATCAATACCGGGCACCGTGCGCGCCTCGTTCAGCATCTACAATACTCACCGCGATGTGGAGCTGCTGTTTTCAGCGCTGCGCAAAGCGCAAACGTTCTTATAACGTTCTTATAACGTGGATAAAGGAGGAGAAGCCCATGCCCGTTGAAATTATCGACCCCCAGCAAGCCGTGACGGTGACCCCTGCCGCGAGCCGCCACTTCCGCGATCAATGTCGTCAGTCCCATGAGGCAGGGATCTTTCTATCTTTGAAAGAAAGCGGCTGCACCGGCTATAAATACGTGCTCGAGCTGGTCGCTGTACAGCCGGAGGCGTCACTGGCGGTGGCACTGGAAGACGATATCGTGCTCTATATTGATGCCAAGGCGGTACCGGCATTGCAGGGTATGGTCATCGACTATGTGCGCAATGGCCTCAATCATGAATTGCAGTTCCAGAACCCCAATGCCGACGAATACTGCGGCTGTGGCGAGAGCTTCAGCATCCGGGAGGGTGGTGCCTGATGGAGCGAGTAATCGTAGTAACCCGGCGCGATTGCCCGGCGCGACTGGTGCCGGTGGGCACGCCCATCACTATTCCCCGGGACAGCTTTGTCACCATTACCCAGTCCCTGGGAGGCAATTATACGGTCACCCACAACGGCAATATGGCGAGAATCGACGGCACCGATGCCGATGCACTGGGCTTTGAGCCGCAGCAACTAAATTTCCCCCCGCCCGCGGACGGCAATATTGTCGAGCAGCAGGTTTGGGATGCGCTGCAAACCATCTACGACCCGGAAATACCGGTCAACCTGGTCGATCTGGGCCTGATTTACACCGTCGAGATCGACCAGGCCAATAAGAGCGTCGCCATCGATATGACCCTGACAGCACCCGGTTGCGGCATGGGCCCGGTGTTGGTAGGCGATGTCGAATACCGGGTCGCTAAAGTACCCAATGTCGCCTCGGTGCAGGTGGAGTTGGTATTCGACCCACCCTGGTCCCGAGAGCGCATGTCCGAGGAAGCCCAGCTCGAAACCGGCATGTTCTATTAGATCGGCAAAGGGTAATGCTAAACCAAGTGAATCGAGATTATGGACGCAACGCAAGCCACTTTTGGCGGTGATATTTCTACCGATGATGTGATCGAGACTCTCGGCTTCTTCGACGGCTGGGAGGATCGCTATCGCTATATCATCGACCTGGGCAAGCAATTGCCGTCGATGCAGGACAGCCTGAAAACCGACCAACGTCTGCTCAAGGGCTGTCAAAGCCAGGTCTGGATTGAGGTCAGCGGCAATCAGCAGCAGCTACTTTTCGCGGTCGATAGCGATGCCCATATCGTGCGGGGACTGCTGGCGCTGGTGTTATGCGCCTATAACGGTAAATCCGCGCAGCAGATTCTCGACTTTCCGATCGAGGATTACTTCTCGCAGCTTGATTTGCTGCAACATCTCAGCCCCATCCGCGGCAA
>CBDUUA010000164.1:0-5362 GCA_965370135.1 uncultured Cellvibrionales bacterium | reverse complement strand
GTCAGGCTCGTTTTCCCTGTTCACACAGGATTTCGTTACGGAAGTCATTAATGCGAACTTCAAGATGGTTCCGCAGAAAGGACTTGGGCTCAGTATTTCCAACCTCGTAAATCCTTACATCCAGGTTAAGGGTACGCTGGCAAAACCAACCCTGGTACTTGACCCGGAAAGTATCCTGATCGAAGGAGGTGTGGCGGTAGCTACAGCCGGGCTTTCCATACTGGCCAAGGGATTTGTGGATCGCTTTCTTTCAGAAAAAGACCCTTGTGCTAAAGCGGTCAAGGACTTTGATGCCGGCCTCGAAGCACTGTATTAGCGAACCTATTGCGCCACGTTTGCGTATGCCGCCACCGCAGGCTCGTCTTTTCGACTGAATTCAAAGAATCACAGATATATGCTTACATATTCAGTAACTGGCGAAGTGCCGTAGAAACAAAAGAACGATCTTGCTTAGCCAACACGCCAGCCTTGCGAATAACCAATTTATCATCCAGAGTAAAAAGCTTCATCCTCACCACTGATGCAGAAGGCAGCCCGGCAGTATCCAGATCCTCAATATTGACATCCAATGGCCAATCCGAATTACTGGCACTGGTAATCATTGCCAATACTGACTGACCTACCTGCTTATTGAATTTACCTGCATCAGATAACACCACTGCCGGGCGGCGTTTGGTCGTCGTTCGATCAGTAAACGGAAATGGCACAACAACGACATCAAAAGCCTCAAAGGTCACGGTATGCCTCTTCATCAGCTGCTGTCGTCCACTCGGTCAAAGTGCCTTCAATACTTTGCGCAAAGGCAAGATCAACAGGCCGGGCTTTACGTAGATGAACATTATCATCTTCAATATCGAAGGCGATCTCGTCCCCCGCCTCCAGGTGAAGCAAGCTTCTCACCGGCTCAGGAATAGTCGCCTGATACTTCCTGGTCAATTTGCTGGTTGCAGTTTGCATTTTAGCCTCCTGTTTGTGGTAATACATGTATTACCCATTACCACGCCGCCATTGTAGCCATCTCATTCGATTTAGCAAAAAAAAGGTTGATAACTGCACAACGGGATGCGTTCAGCTGCGGTTTCCAGATTTAATCTAGATGGGGCGCAGGTCAATAGTGCCGCATTGATTTGTCAATTACCTGACAGCATGTGTGCCTGGGTCAGAAATTCAAAGGTGCTCAGCAGCAGTATCGCGGCCATGAAACCACACCGGCGCCGACGATGGTTTTCTGTTGCCATGAGGGGAAAGTTGCGCTGTCGAGGGCCGGAGCGCCGTAAAAGTTCCAGTCCAGCTTCAATCGGATGTCGCCAAACCCTTGCGCATCGCGATATGGAGTTTGCCGTCCAGGTCCTCGATAGATAACCTGCCCGGAATATGCACTGCCTGAGGTATCTGCTTCTGTCATACAGTATGCCGGACTCGGAAGTGCCGGTATAAGATCCGATCTTTATTTGTAGGGCGGAATTCATTCTGCCAATACATTTTGCCATGGCATAGATTTGGCGGAATAAATTCCGCCCTACAAAGAATAATGGTTGTTTGGTGGGGCCGGCCTACCGGGGGCTGGCGGGGCGTTATGGTGTATACCAAATAGGCGAGGTATAGGCGCGCTCCTGAATCGTCATGGGCACTTCCTCGCCGCCGAAACCAATGACCGCCGCCGTGTTAATCAGCGGCGCTATCGCACTCTGGGTACCATTTCCCAGGACCTGCAGCAGGTTTTGGCGGAGGGACGAGAACAGCAGAATCGCCACTACTGTACCGCCAAACAGTGCGAAGCTTGGCCATACGATCGGTTGGCTATTGGCAAAGCGCAGCAGTTCCATAGCTGCACCATCGGCGGCGAGACTGGTATCGTCCATGCCCATGGTGAGCAGGCGGGGCACGATGATGGTAGACAGCACCAGCGCCAGTGGCAGGAGGGCCAGAGCCCAATGCGGATAGCTACCTCCCGCTTCCTCAATATTTGAGATCGGATCCCCCGGACTCGCCACGAAATGCTCCCCATTGGCGTGCGCCCGCATGACTCTCACCCATGACACGGCCGAAAATGGCGCCGCTGATAAATAACAGGAAGAACTTACCCGCGAAGGTAAAGGCGCCCAAGGGGCCGAATGCAAAGTATTCGGTCAAACCTGTCGCCAGCGGCAGGCCATTGGTCACTATGACCAGCAATGAACACAACAGGGCAGAAAGGACGATATCGGTACCCTTGAGGGCAAGCCAGATAAGCAGGGCAACACTGAGAATAAGACCCGCGTATTCCATGGTGTTTTTCCCTTATTATTATTGGTTCAATTGCCGGCTGCGACAGCCACCGACCGGGTTATTGTGCGCTCTCGGGCGATTTAATGCCACAGCTTTCCAGCTAAAGAGACCTCAATCAGCCGGCGACGCCTTCTTTTCATCGAAACACCACAGAGATGATACTGGCTGCTTACAGCCGAAGGAAGAATAGCTTGTTGGCTACAAGGCTAGACCCCCATCACTTCGTAAAGTGGCAAGGCGATTTTTATTGTCGGAGTTTTGGGGTAGCGAAAATTCGTCGACAGCAGCGACTGGTCATTTTATCATTCATGGCCCATGATCGACTGCAGGCGACTAGCAAGCGATCAGCAAGGCGATCTGCTTGTCGGCGGTCATTGATATAGATGAAACCAAACTGGAAGGCACTATCGTGACGAAAAGTAAATCTCGGACATCGCGGCATCGCCCACTGAAGAAATTACTGGGAGGGGCTCTCGTGGTCATGCTTATCGCGCTTTGGTTCTCGACCGCCACCACTCGACCGTTTCTGGGCAAGCCCCTGGGGCCGGATGCCGGGCAACAGGCCGGGCACTCAAAACCGGTACAGCCCAGCAATCGCTCAGGGGAGTTGCTGGTTATGCTGGGTCTTTCCGGGGGTGGCACCCGGGCGTCAGCGCTGTCCTATGGTGTAATGGTGGAACTCGCCCATACCACCATTACCGTCGATGGCCGCAAGCGCCGCTTGTTGGACGAAATTGATGTGATCTCGTCGGTCTCCGGGGGTAGTTTCACCAGTGCCTATTTCGGGCTGTTTGGCGACGGCCTCTTCGACGACTTCAAGGAGGCAATGCTGCTCCGACCGATCCAGGACGACCTGATCAAGGCCTTGTTCAACCCGGCAAATTGGCGAGACCTGTCCAGCCCCTACTTTGGCCGCAGCGATTTGACCAGAGCCTACTACGACGACAACATTTTTAAAGGCAAGACTTTTGCGGATATCGACCCCTCCTCCGCCCCCTTGATCATCATCAATGCCAGCGACATCGGTACTGGCCAGCGCATGGTGTTCACCCGCGATATTTTTCAACTATTATGTGTCGATTACGACTCGTACCCGGTTGCCAGGGCCGTCGCAGCATCTTCGGGAGTGCCGGGTTTGGAAACTCCTGTCCTATTTAAGAACTATGCAGGCAGCTGCGGCTATACGCTTCCGGAATGGTTGCGAAATCCGGCGCAAGCTGAAAAAAATCCCATGTGGGCGAAGAAGGTAGAAAGCTTCCGCGATTATCTCGATGTAAAAAAGCGCCCCTGGTTACACCTGGTTGATGGGGGTATTACTGACAACCTCGGTTTGCGGCAATTTTATGAGTTTTCCAGTCTGCGCAAAGGATTCAGACACTTGCTCAGTAAGCTCACTGGTGACGAGTCGGCGACCGTGACTGATGTCTTGATTATTTCCGTCAATGCAGCGGTGGAGCATCATCTTGATTGGGCAGGTTTACCCCAAACACCCACGGAAGGAGAGACCTTGGGTTCCATGACGCACATACAAATGCACAATTACACGGGGGATACGCTTCATATCGTTCGGCAATCTTACCAGGACTGGCTGAACGAAGCGAAGCAAGGCGGCGCGCAGGCAAATTTTGAATTTGTCGAAATTGCCTTTTCAAAGCTGGCAGATGAGAAAGAGAGAGCCTATATGAATGCGCTCCCCACCAGCCTGCAACTGAACGAAGAGCAGGTCGATAAATTGATCGAGACCGGCAGGCGACTACTGCGGGAATCCCCGAGTTTTCAACAATTTCTGGCGCGCCGGCAGTTTTCAAGGGGCCCGAGTACTTGAATTTCCGCACATCTCCGACAAGTGGAACATAGGATCATGCCAAAAATAATAGCTTTTGCGGGTAGTAGCAGAAAAGATTCTTGCAACAAGAAGCTGGCAAGAATCGCGGCTAAAGGAGCGCGAGAAAGGGGGGGGTTGGTTTCTGAGATTGATTTGGCCGATGCCGTGCTTAGGCAAGTTGGCTTTAACTTTTAGAGTTTTCAGCCCCCTATCAATGAGCTGTGTTCCTACCCCACTTCTTTGCGCAAGCCTTGTACTCTCCGCTAAAGGTCTAGTCTGTAGTCTATGTTCAGACCACTACGCATAGAGTTTTTGGGAGCTTTTTACTGGCCGCTTTCAGCCGAAGGAAGCTTCCATAGGCTTGAAAGTCAGGAATCGCGGTTTACTCAATTTTGATGTCGTCGGCAAACTCCGGCAGCAGCTTTTTTAAATACTGGTCGATCTGCCCGGCCATGGGATTATTCGCTAGAGGTCGGCGTGGGTAAAGGCGGTCATTGACCCAGTGCCTGGACCACCCGTCGGTCGTGCGCACACATTGCTCCACAAAATCGAACTTCGGATCAGATACCCGCGCCTGCAGTTGCATACAACCTGAGAGGAAGAGGTCAACGTAGGACTGCGTGATGGGGTTCTCTGCGTTGGGTGCGGCGAGCGTCGTGGGCTTGTTGACGTAGATCCATATTTGGCTGGCTGACGGCACGGTCGACCCATCGAGCATGGTTATAGAGGCTGGATCGACCGCAGCGCGGCAGTAACTTCTTTCCCTGGCGTCGGACCCGAGCTGTCCATCTTCGAGGAAGTCACGGTACAGGGCTGCTACCATGCTGGCCGACTTCGACGGCTGGACCCCAAGGAAGGTGATGCCAAAGTAGCCGTGGGTGTTCCACGAGCGCTGGAAGCCGGTCACCGACACCGGCAGGTTGACGCCTGCGTTGGGTTCTGAAATGCGCTTCGAGGACGAATCCATCAAGCTTCCATAGCCGACAATGTATTGCGGTTTAGCGGCGTCTACCCGGGGAAGGCAATCATCGGCGTAAGCACTGCTGATCGAGAAAAAACCCGCCAGGGCAGCGGTGGCGAGGGTTTTATAGTTCCAAAGTTCTCTTTTTCCCTGGTTCCCGGGCAGAGAAGCACTTTCATATTGCAAAATAGGCTTGGCTCCCTGTTTCTATGGGGATTACTTTATGCAATCCCTAAACCTGTTCCATCGTGTAAAACAAACCCAACGGCATCATCGTTGTGGCGATCTTCCGGGGCTTGCTGCCGTCC
>CBDUUA010000163.1:0-5375 GCA_965370135.1 uncultured Cellvibrionales bacterium | reverse complement strand
TGTCAGTGCGCTCAGGGCTGTCAGCGCAGCTCAGGTATTGTCATCCAGCAGGAATTCAACCAGTGATTTTTGTGCGTGCAGTCGATTTTCGGCTTCATCCCAAATGACACAATCAGCCCTCTCCATCAGCTCGGCGGAAATTTCTTCGCCCCTGTGGGCGGGCAGGCAGTGCATGTAGAGCGCATCGCTGGCGGCAACATCGAGTAGCTCCTGGTTCACCTGGTAACCTGAGAACTGCTCAAGCCGTTGCCGGGACTCCTCTTCCTGGCCCATGGATGCCCACACATCAGTCACCAGCAAGTGGGCGTTGCGGGCGGCCTCGGCAGGTTGACGCAGCACCGTGACCCGGTCGGCGTTGCTTTGCAGCAAGTCCTGATCCGGCTCGTAGCCTTCCGGGCAGGCAATTTTCAACTCGAAGTCAAACTGGCGCGCCGCATTGATATAGGACTGGCACATATTGTTGCCGTCGCCGACCCAGCACACGGTTTTGCCGGCGATATCACCGCGGTGCTCGACAAAGGTTTGCATATCCGCCAACAACTGGCAGGGGTGGTAGGCATCGGTCAGGGCATTGATAACAGGCACCGACGAGTACTCGGCGAAGCGCTCGATCTGCTCGTGGCCAAAGGTGCGAACCATAAGAATGTCGACCATGGAAGACAGCACCCTGGCGCTGTCTTCGATCGGCTCGCCACGACCCAGCTGGGTGTCGCGGGGAGACAGGAACAATGCATGGCCGCCGAGTTGTGACATGCCCGCTTCAAAAGACACACGGGTGCGAGTCGAGGCTTTTTCGAACACCATGCCCATGACGTAGCCCTTGAAGGGCTCGAATAACTCGCGGCGCCTGGTCATCGCCTTGAGCTCCATGGCTCGATTGATCAAAGACCGCAGCTCCTGAGGCTCAAAATCCAGTAATGTTAGAAAGTGCCTGGGGCTCATGTTGTGAAACACCTGTCGTTGGATGTATATTCCACTATCGTCTTGCTGACCCGGTCGGCGAGGATGTCCGCTTCTTCATCACTTAGAATCAAGGGCGGTAGCAAGCGTATGGTATGGCCCCCGGCTACGTTGATGACCACGCCGTCGGCGAGTCCCGCAGCGACCAGGCCACTGCAATCGCAGGACAACTCGATGCCCAGCATTAAGCCCTGGCCGCGGATTTCCTTGACCTCGTCAATGCCGGCGATGGCTTGTTGCAGTCGATCTCTAATGCGAGCGCCCAATTCAACGGCGCGCTGGGCAAGATTACCCGCCTCGATCTGCTTGATGACGGTCAGGGCGGTGCGACAGGCAAGGGGGTTGCCGCCGAAGGTCGAGCCATGGGTTCCCGGCTGTAGCACATCGGCAGCAACGCCTCTGGCCAGGCAAGCGCCGATGGGTACGCCATTGCCGAGTCCCTTGGCGGTGGTGACGACATCGGGCAGTATGCCTTGCTGTTGATAGTTGAAATAACAGCCGGTACGACCGTTGCCGGTCTGTACTTCATCGAGAATGAGCAGCCAGCTTTGCTGGTCGCACAGGGCGCGGACTGCGGCGAGGTAGCCCTCGGGGGGCATCAGTACGCCGGACTCGCCCTGGATCGGCTCCATCATCACGGCGACCACCTGGTTGTTGTTTCGGGCGATGGTTTCCAGGGCCTTGATATCGCCAAAAGGCGCCCGGATAAAACCGGCGACCAGCGGTTCAAAGCCGGCCTGAATTTTGCGGTTGCCGGATGCGGACAGCGTTGCCATGGTGCGGCCGTGAAAGGCCGACTCCATCACCACGATGGCAGGGGACTTGATGCCGGTCTTGTGGCCATAGAGCCGAGCTAACTTGATCGCCGCTTCATTGGCCTCGGCGCCGGAATTGGCGAAAAATGCTTTATCCATGGCGGCGATGCGGCACAAGGTAGTGGCCAGTTCGTCCTGCAGCCCAATTTGGAATAGGTTCGAGCTATGCAACAATTTGCCGGCCTGGTCGCATATGGCGGCAGTCACCGCCTCGTTGGCATGACCCAGACCACACACGGCGATACCTGACAGCGCATCCAGGTACTGCTTGCCATCGGTATCAACTAGCCATGATCCATGACCATGGCTAAATTCAATGCCCAGACGGGAGTAGGTATTCATAACTGCGGTTTCCATGTCTTTATCTGCCGTGTCCGTTATTTGTTAATTGTAAAAAGCTTGTTAATGGTAAAAAGCTTGTTAAATTAAAAAGCTGTTAAATGTAAGCGCAAAAAACGCAAAAAGGCAGCCGGGCTGCCTTAGAAAAACGGGCAATAATAAAGGGATTGACTCCCTTTGGCAATCGATTATTGTGGCGGTCGAAGGCGCTGACGGCGCCTATTAGGCTGGAGAGCAGGCTGAAGAGCAGACTGGAGTTGGAGAGGTATGACGCAATCGGCGGTCGATGCCATTGAACTGGGCGTGTTTTCCTGTCGCCTGGAGGCGGTTTGTGACGAAATGGGCGCGGTGCTGAAGCACGCGGCGTTTTCCCCCAATATCAAGGATCGGCTGGATTATTCCTGCGCGGTATTCGATCAACACGGAGAGCTCTGCGCGCAGGCGGCGCATATACCCGTGCATCTGGGTAGTATGGCCTATGCGATGGCCGATATTGTCGAGCACTTGCACTGGCGTCCCGGTGATATGGTGGTGCTCAACGATCCTTTCCTGGGCGGCACGCACTTGCCCGACGTCACCCTTATCGCGCCATTTTTCGCTGGGGGTCGGCTGCGGGGGTTTGCTGTCAATCGCGCTCACCACGCCAATATTGGCGCCGATGCCCCGGGCTCCATGCCGCTGTCGAGGCATATCGATGAAGAGGGCGTGTTGCTGTCGCCGGTGCATTTGATCGTGCAGGGCGAATACCAGGCAGAAGTGGTGCAGCGCCTGGTGCAGCTTGAGAGCGGCGGGCAGGGCGAGCTCGGCGGTGATTTTCAGGCGCAGGTGAGCGCCAACCGGGTCGGGGTGCAGCGCTTGCAGCGATTGATTGATGATAGCGGAGACCATGCCTTCTGCGCGTCGCTGAAGGCCCTTAATAGTTATGCCGAGCGTCTGGCGCGGTCTGAATTCGCACTGATACCCGACGGCGTTTGGTGTTTTAGCGACCTCATGGATGATGATGGCGCCGGTACCGAGGATGTCGTTATTGCCGTTGCCGTCACCATCGCCGGCAGCGATATTTGCGTTGATTTTGCCGGCACGGCATTGCAAGTGCCCGGGAATATCAACTGTCCGTTAGCGGTTGCCGCGGCGGCTGTCTATTACGTATTTCGCTGCCTGCTACCGGATTACGCCCCCGCTTGTGCGGGTTTGTTTCGGCCCATCACCCTGCGGGCCCAGCGCGGCAGTCTGGTGAATGCGGTTTATCCCGCTGCAGTCGTCGCGGGCAATGTCGAAACCTCTACTCGCATTGTCGATGCGGTGCTGGGGGCGCTGGCGCCGGCGCTGCCCCGGCGCATTCCCGCCGCCAGTCATGGCAGTATGAACAATATCGCCGTGGGTAGCCGTGGGCAGCGGCGCTGGAATTACTATGAGACCGTTGGCGGTGGCATGGGAGCTTCTGCCCTGGGGCCTGGGCTCAGCGGTGTGCAAACACACATGACCAATACCTTTAATACGCCGATTGAGAGCCTCGAAGCACACTACCCCTTGCGGGTGCTGCGCTACCAGCTGCGCACCGGCTCCGGTGGCGCCGGTAGCCATCGGGGTGGTGATGGTCTGGTGCGAGAGTTGGAATTTCTGGCGCCGGCGGAGCTCTGCCTGCTGAGTGAGCGCCGCCGGCACCGGCCCTGGGGGCTGGGAGGAGAGAGCGGCCAGGCGGGAGAAAATCGGCTCAATGGTGAGCTGCTGCCGGCCAAGTGCGCGCTATCGGTGCGGGCGGGGGATCGCCTGTCGGTGGCGACCGCCGGCGGGGGAGGTTGGTCCCGGCCTAAGGATCGCCGGGATGTTCCAGCCTGAAGACTGCTGGAATGACGGGGGGGTAAAGACCAAGTAATTTAGTCGGGCATTTATGAGGTCGTTCTGGTAAACTGCAATGCCGTAAATCAGCACAGGTGTGGTAATCAACGCCCATGGAAATCGTCGACGTTATTAAAGAGCAAATTGAAAGCAACCCGATTATTCTCTATATGAAAGGCTCCCCCAATGCACCGCAGTGCGGATTTTCCGCCCGCACCGTGCAGGCCGTAATGGCGTGTGGTGAGCGCTTTGCCTATGTGGATATTCTTACCCATCCCGAGATACGCGCCAGCCTGCCAGGCTATGCCAATTGGCCAACCTTCCCACAACTGTGGGTGAGTGGTGAGTTAGTGGGTGGCTGTGATATCGTTACCGAAATGAATGACAACGGCGAGCTGCAGCCCCTGGTCAAAGAGGCTGTCAGCAGCAGCACTGAGGAGTAGCGTCGCCTGGAGCCTGCCAGGCGATGCCTTGGTGGGCGCGCCCGTTAATACCGGCTACTGTTCCGGTCTAATTAAATTGCGCGAGCCAAGGGTCGAATTTATTCGACCGCCCCTTAATGGTTTGTGTCGTGAATGGCCTGTGTCGTGTGTGCGATCAACTGCCCATCTTGCTCTGCTGGTAATTTTTAAGGCCGACCTTTTCGATCAGGGCCAGCTGGGTTTCCAGCCAATCCACATGTTCTTCCTCAGAGTCCAGGATGCCGGCCAATAAGTCCCTGCTGACGTAATCACGTACCGATTCGCAATGCTCGATACCGTCTCTCAGGTCGGGGATGGCGATCAATTCCAGCTTGAGATCACTGGCCAGCATCTCCTCGGTATTTTCGCCGATCATCAGTTTGCCCAGATTTTGCATATTCGGCAGGCCCTCCAGGAACAGAATGCGCTCAATGAGTTGATCCGCGTGCTTCATCTCATCGATCGACTCGTGGAATTCGTAGTCTGCGAGTTCTTTGAGGCCCCAATCCTTAAACATGCGGGAGTGCAGAAAATACTGGTTGATGGCGATAAGCTCGTTGCCCAGCGCCTTGTTGAGATGTTCGATAACCTTGCTATCGCCTTGCATGGGGTTCTCCCGATCTGGAATGGATGCTTGTGAAGGCCGTGATTGTGCCCGTCGATGCCGGGGCGGTCAAGTTAACTATTTGATTTTGAATGGGAAAGATGAGGGGGAGGAGTTGATCTCAACAGTCGGCAGCAGGCAACAATAAGCGAACATCGCTAGCCAGCGGCGTAGCATAAACCCTGGCTTTCATCACCCCTGGCTTCGCTTATCACGCTTCTGGCCTGGCAGGCACACTTGCCACATTGGCTGGCGACGCCCAGTTGCTTGCGCAGATCGGTGAGGGTGGTGGCGCCTTCGTTAACCGCCTGGCGGATTTGGCCATCGGTGATTCCCTTGCAGATGCAGATGTACATG
>CBDUUA010000162.1:0-5450 GCA_965370135.1 uncultured Cellvibrionales bacterium | reverse complement strand
GCATTCGGTTGTTAGAGTTTTGATGTCCAGGAGTCTGTTGGATTTAGGCGATTGTAGCGAGGGGATGCCATTTTGAGTCAGATTTTTCAATCGTTTAAGTGGTCTCTGACAGGCTCCCAACTGCAGAGTCAGTCCTCCGTTGTGACCAGTGTGACATTGTAATTACCCGCAGCCCGGGCATCGTTGGCGATGCTGGTATAGACTCTGGCGGTTGAGGTGTTGTTGGCGCTGATGACTACCGCGGCATCGGGATTCTCCGCGTACAAGCGATCTATAACCGCGCGCACGGAGCGAATATCAACACGTCGCCCCTCAATCCAGATTTCGTCATTGGCGGTAACCTGGAACACGATATTCTTGAACTCGCTATCTTCCGGAGGGGCCTCGCTGGTGGCGTCGGGGCGCGTGATCTCTATGCCGGATTCCTTGAGAAAGGACGCGGTGACGATGAAGAAAATCAACATAATGAATACTACGTCGAGCATCGGCGTCAAGTCGATTTCGGCTTCTTCTTCCTGGCGGGAGTAGCGGCTCACTCTGTTCTCCTGATTAACAGTACCTGACTTTTGCGCGCCATGTTACCGGCTTGCCCAGCCGATTAAAAGTCCCCCCAGAAAGTCCACCAGAGAGTGGCTGCCCATGCACTAAAGCTGCTCTACCTGGTAACCGCGCTGCTCTAATTGTTGTATCAGGCCGTCTGCGCCGACCAGGTGAGCGACACCGATCAGCACCAGTTCGGTACGCTCGGTTTGCAATAATTGTTCGATTTTTGGCAGCCACGCCTGGTTGCGCTCCACCAGTAGCGTCTGGTATATGGCTGGGTATTCCTGAGCCAGCGGCGCGACAAAAAGCCGGTCGAGAGCACGGCTGTTGCCACTGCGCCATTCGTCAACCATTTGCTGCAGTAGGGTGCCAAGCTGCTGCAGATCCTGCAAACTGTGCAATATAAACTCGCTCTCCTTGCCCTCACCCATGCTAACTATGAAATTGAGCTGTTTTTCTGCGCTCTCCAGGCCGAGGACTGGCTTGCCAGCCGCTTCGGCCTGCTGCAGGAAGTAATTATCGACACCGATCCCGGTGACATCTTGTCGGGCAAGTTCAAGGCTCATCATGGTCAGCATGGCGAGGGCGGGTTTGAAAGGCAGTAGTGCTGCCACGGCAATGCCGGCGTCATCACAATAACGCTGCAAGGCTTGAAAAGCCTCAGGGGATAGATGGTCAGCAAGATTTTCACCGGCGGGATAGCGTGTTTTGGCCAGTAATAATTGCTGAAAGTCGCGGCTGTTTATCTGCCGCAGGTCGGTCTCGAAACCGACCAGTTCGGCGTGTTCGAAGGCCTGCTGATAAGCCGCAGGTAGCGGATAGTCCGACTGTCGAAGTACGTGGATGGTGCCGCCAAGATACAGAATATGCTGGCCATGGGAGATTTTCCATAGCGAGGTCTCGGCCTGGGTAGTCTGGCCGGCCAGTGACAGAAGCATGGCCATCAGCATAGGTAGCCAGAGATCCGGTATTGCTCGTGAGCGGGTGCCGGTGTTGTCGACTGGAGAGTCGACTGAAAAGCCAACTGTGGAGTGTTTCATATCGGCGTCATCTCTGCCTTGCTGTGTGACTACACATTACAGCTGTTGAACCAGGGTTGGCATTGAGCCGTCCTGCCAGGCTTGGTAAAAAGCCTCGGCGATATGCTCGCTGTCCTCACAGACTTGGGTCCAGCTTGCGATGCGCTGTGACTCGGTGAGGGCATTGAAATCACTCCGGTCGGGAATTTTGCCCGCGGGCAAGCCTGCGACGAAGGATGCTGACGGTGCAATGATGACGACCCGCTTCAACGCGGCTGCCGTGACCCGTCGCCAGTGTAGCGGTTTGTCGTACCATCCGGGGGTGATATGGCTGTAGAAATGAGGGTATAACAACAGTCCGTCGGGGTGTTTGAAACTAAAGTCGAAGTGGTAGTCGGTAATGCCACCGTCGCGGTAAACTCCCGGCGGCGCTCCGGCGATATTGTCGACCCCATTCATAACCAGTGGGATACTGCCGCTGGCCAGGATTGCTTGCTTCAGGTTGCCGTGGCCCAGTGATACGTAGGATGGCTTGAACTGCGGGAAAGAAAAAGCCGATGCGTGACCGGTATAAAACAGGGCGCGTTGGAAAAATCCCCCCAGGCAGTGGCGTGAAACCGCGTTGCTCAAGGCGCAGGCGCCCAGGCCCAGCGCAAGCGGTGCAGTGGTGTCGCTGGCAACGGGCCAGCGGCTGCGCACGGCCAGAATATGGGATTGCCAGACAGGATTCTCCAGGATTTCCCTGATGCCGCTATCGCCGAGGATGTAATCCACGCAAGCCGTGGCGAAATCGCTCACTTCGTGGCGGTCGGGCTTGTCACGATAGTATTGGTGAATGTAGCCTTGCTCCAGCCTGGCCAGCGCATCCGCCGGTCGCGACTGGGCATAGCAAGCGTGGCGCCAACTGCCAATCGATGAGCCCAGGCAGGCGATGGGCTCGCTGCGGTCGGCAAAAAAAACCGAGGCGAGCAGGCGGTCCAGTCGCGACAGCACAAACCATTTGGGGCCACCGGAGGCACCTAGCAGAGTGTTGAACAAGCCAGGGTGAAAACCCTCGGCTTGAATCCTGGCATAGGCCTCTGTACCGGCCAGTATCTGGAATGGCATCGTCGTCATGGCCTTTTAGTGGGCATATGGTGGGCCTATAGTGGGTACATAGTGGGCATCGTCCCTGGTGGTCATGGGTTGCTTTGTTTGCCTTTGTCGGTGTACGCCTAATCATCATGGGGGTGCTCATCGGCCTGGACAAGTGCAAATCGCTGCAGTGTTTGCCCATTGCGCTCAATGGCTTCTGCAAACATTGCCGCGGGTCTTATCCAGACGCCATGATCGCCATAGAGCGCACGATATACCACGTAATCTTCCCCCGTTTCGCTGTGCCGGGCAAGCTCTATCACCTGGTAACGATTGCCTTTGAAGTGCTGGTAGATACCCTTGCTGACAGTCATACCTGCACCTTTTGCGTCGGCTGTTGAGCCCAATTGTGATCCTTGATCATTAGCAGGAACAGGGTCGTCGAAATGCCGCCGGCGGCGAAGATCATGCACATCACCATAATCTGGTAGCGCACCGCGATCAAGGGCGATATGCCGGAGAGAATTTGCCCGGTCATCATGCCGGGAAGCGATACCAGACCCACCGCGAACAGGGTGTTGATATTGGGAATCATGGCGGCATGCAAGGCGGTATTGCGGGCTTGTAACCAGGGCGTGTCCCGGGACAGCTCCGCTTGCAGGCGATCGGCTGCCAGACTGACGCTGTTCATGGCATTGGCGAAAATCATACCGGCCAGAGGCACCATATAGCGCGGCAAGTACCAGGGGTCGAGACCCAGCACCCCCTGGCTTACGATCAGCAGCGTAATGCCGCCGCCGACGGCGATCGACAGCAGGGATAGCCGGTAGAGACTTTTTCGATCCTTGCTGACCGTGCGCAGTGCAATCCAACTGGAGGCAAATACCATCACCGCAAGTACCGTCAGCACCACCCAGGCGCTATCGGTTTCAAAAATATAACTCAGGAAATAGCCGATGAGCAGCAGCTGCCCCAGCATCCTGGTCATGGCGTAGACGGCAGTGCCGGCTTCCAGCGACCACTTGTAGAGGATGAGCAGTACCGCGATAACCGGGATAAAGCCGATTGCCAATTGTGGTAGTGGTATGGCCAGCACCGAGTCATTCATCCCCTTTCTCCTGTTTTATCTGTTTGTAATCCGGCATGTGTAAACCGCTTTTTGTAAACCGTCTTCTGTATACCTGCATTTGTAAACCTGTGCTTGTAAACCAGTGTTTGTAAACCAGGGCCAGCAAAACATTGCAAATGACGCGTAGCTGCCATGCTTAGTGGGCGTATGGGTCCAATTGGGCGCGCGGCGGAATAATACACCGCCCTTTTGTCACTGACCACGTTGTTGCTGCCCTTGACCAAAAGGATAACAAAAAGGTTAAGCAAAACAGGCGGCATCGACTTGCGTTTAACCTCGGGTCGCTTAGTATGCGGCCGGTGTACAGTGTTGTGGTGTCGCCATGAGTCAACTCGTTCCTCCCGAAAGCTTTAAGCAGTTGTTTTTAACAGATAGCCCCTTTATTGATGTGCGTGCCGAGATCGAATTTGCCGGGGGAGCATTTCCCAGCTCGTGTAATTTGCCGATATTGACCACCGGGGAGCGCGAACTGGTGGGTACCACCTACAAGCAGCAGGGGCAGCCGGCTGCGGTCACCCTGGGCAATGAGCTGGTGCGGGGGGACATCAAGGATGATCGGGTGAGTGCCTGGTGCGAATTTGCCCGCAGTCGGCCCGGTACCCATGTGTATTGCTGGCGCGGCGGGATGCGATCCAATCTTGCTGCCAGTTGGATGGCGGAGGCCGGCTGTGAGGTGCCGGTCATCGATGGTGGCTACAAAGCGTTGCGACATTACCTGATGCAGCTAACTGACAGCATCGCCCGTGATACTTCGCTGGTGGTTATAGGCGGTCAAACCGGTGCCGCCAAGACGCCGTTGTTGCGGGAGTTGGCAACCGGGGTTGACCTGGAATACCACGCCAACCACCGGGGCTCCAGTTTTGGTCGCCACGCGACCGATCCACCCTGCCAGGTGAACTTTGAGCACAGCCTGGCAATCGACATGCTCAAAGTCACTGAACGCCACCCCCATCGCACCCTGTTTTTTGAGGATGAAAGTTATCGTGTCGGTGCGGTTTCTGTGCCCCAGGGCTTGTTCCAGGCAATGCGCAAGGCGCCGCTGGTGATAGTGGACATGCCGCTGGCTTTTCGCGTCGAACGGATCTACCAGGAATATGTGGTGGATCTGCGTCTTGAATACCTGGCGCTGTATAGTGAGGATAGTGAGGATGGTGAGGCTAGCGAGCACGGCGAGCGGCAATTTCAGCTACATCTGCTGGAGAGTCTGCAGCGCATACAAAAGCGATTGGGGCTGGAGCGCTATAAGGTGCTGGACGGTTTGATGCGAACCGCCCTGTCCAGTGGTGAGGCGGTGGCGCACGAGGCATGGATTAGCAGCATGTTGTGTGACTACTACGACCCGATGTACCAGTACCAGTTGGCCAAGTCAGCGTCGCGGCAGGTGTACCGGGGTGACTATGCGGCGGTGCTGGACTGGTGTCGCGATTGGCTGCAACGCGACAGCGCTTCGACAGCCTCCCAGTCCGACTAAACCCGTTGTCGGTGGGAACTTCCCCCTCGGGGGAGGTCAAAGCAAACATGTGGCGGCCATCGGGCCCAGGGTAAATCAGAGACTAATCAATGCAAGATACACGGGCACTGTTGCTGGACACAGATTTTCCATCGCTGAAGCGGGGTCGATTGGAGACCCTGCAGGTCAATCTGGGCTATCGCTGCAATCTCAGCTGCAGCCACTGCCACGTCAA
>CBDUUA010000161.1:0-5456 GCA_965370135.1 uncultured Cellvibrionales bacterium | reverse complement strand
CCTAACGGAAAGAAACTGTGCCCACTGAATCCCATGAGTATGTCGCCTGGTTTCGTCGCTCCTCACCCTATATTCACGCCCACCGGGGCAAGACCTTTGTGTTGGCGTTTGGTGGCGAGGCGATAGAGGACGCCAATTTTGCCCATATCATCCAGGATATTGCCCTGCTCAACAGCCTCGGTATCAGGCTGGTACTGGTGCATGGGTCGCGGCCGCAGATCGAGCAGCGCATGGCATTGCGCCAACTCGACAGCCAATACCACAAGGGGGTTCGCATCAGCGATGAGGGCGCGCTCGAGTGCGTCAAGGATGCTGCCGGCTCACTGCGAGCGCAACTGGAAGCGCTCTTATCCATGGGCCTGCCCAACTCGCCCATGCACCTGTCCCGCATCCGCGTCACCAGTGGTAATTTCGTGATTGCGCGGCCGCTGGGGGTTGTCGACGGCGTCGACTTCCAACATACCGGCGAGGTCAGACGCATCCAGACCGAGGATATTTCAAGACAGTTGGATCTGGGCAATGTGGTGCTTATCAGCCCGCTGGGCTATTCACCCACGGGAGAAGTTTTTAACCTGAGCATGGCAGATGTCGCCCAGCAACTGGCGACCTCGCTGGCGGCAGACAAATTGATCGCCTTTGGGCCAGAGCCCGGCATTATCAACCAATACGGGCAATTATCGCGGGAGTTAAAACTCAGCGAGGCCAGCCAACTGTACCGACAGCTGCCCGACACACAGCAGGGCGGGCTGCTGGAGGCACTCATTAAAACCAGCCAGGCCGGCGTCGAGCGCTGCCACCTTATCAGCTATCGCGATGACGGCGCCCTGCTGAAGGAGTTGTTCAGCCGTGACGGCTGCGGCAGCCTGATTTATCAAGACAACTACGAGAGCATTCGCGGCGCCAGCATCGACGATGTCGGCGGCATCCTGGAACTGATCCAACCACTGGAGGAACAGGGTGTGCTGCTGCGCCGCTCCCGGGAGCTACTGGAAAATGAGATCCCGCGCTTCACGGTGATCGAGCGCGACGGCATGATTGTCGCCTGCGCCGCCCTCTATCCCTACCCCGAAGAGCGCTCCGGCGAAATCGCCTGCGTAGCCACCCATCCCGATTATCGCGGAGACAGTCGAGGTGAGCGTTTGCTGTCGCATCTTGAGCAAGAAGCCAGGGCCCAGGGGCTCGGCACTCTATTCGTACTCACCACCCGCAGCGCACATTGGTTTGTGGAGCAGGGCTATGGGGCCGGGGAGACCACGGACTTGCCCCATCAGAAAAAGCAGCTGTATAACTTCCAGCGCAATTCCCGGGTATTCTGCAAAGCGCTGTGAGGCCTTAAAGCCCATAGCGGCAGCGACCGCATCTTTTTGGTATGCTTGTTCGCCCTTTCCTTTTTACACGATAGCGATATAGCTCAGGAACCCATATGCCACAGTATCGATCCCGCACTTCGACCGCCGGGCGCAATATGGCCGGCGCCAGAGCCCTGTGGCGCGCCACCGGCATGAAAGATGACGACTTCCACAAGCCGATCATCGCGGTGGCCAATTCCTTTACCCAGTTTGTACCGGGGCACGTACACCTCAAGGATCTCGGCCAACTGGTATGCCGGGAGATCGAGCGTGTCGGCGGTGTGGCGAAAGAATTCAATACCATTGCCGTCGATGACGGCATCGCCATGGGCCACGACGGCATGCTCTACAGCCTGCCCTCCCGGGACATTATCGCCGACTCAATAGAGTACATGGTCAACGCCCACTGTGCCGACGCCCTGGTTTGCATCTCCAATTGTGACAAGATAACCCCGGGCATGTTGATGGCAGCCCTGCGCCTCAATATTCCGGTGGTATTCGTCTCCGGCGGCCCCATGGAGGCGGGTAAGAGCAAGCTGTCAGAACACAAACTGGATCTGGTAGACGCCATGGTCATTGCGGTAGACGATACCGCCAGCGACGAAAAAGTGCTGGAGTACGAGCGCTCGGCCTGCCCTACCTGCGGCTCCTGCTCCGGTATGTTTACCGCCAACTCCATGAACTGCCTGACCGAGGCCCTGGGCCTGTCACTACCCGGTAACGGCTCAATGCTCGCCACCCACAGTGACCGACAGCAACTCTTCCTGCAGGCCGGCCGCACCATCGTTGAGCTGGCAAAGCGCTACTACGAACAGGATGATGAGTCCGCGCTACCCCGTTCCATCGCCAACTTCGAGGCTTTTGAAAATGCCATGACCCTCGATATCGCTATGGGCGGCTCCACCAATACCATCCTGCACCTGTTGGCGGCAGCACAGGAAGCCGAACTGGATTTCACCCTGGTGGACATCGATCGCCTGTCTCGCCAAGTGCCGCAGTTGTGCAAGGTGGCGCCCAATACCCCCGAATACCATATGGAAGACGTGCATCGAGCCGGTGGAATTATGGGGATCCTCGGCGAACTCGATCGCATCGGACTACTGCACAGCCAGGCCACTACCGTGCACAGCCCTACCCTGCGACAGGCCCTGGCTCAATGGGACATCATGGTGACTACCGATGAGGCCACAAAAACCTTTTTCAAAGCGGCGCCGGGAGGCATCCCCACCACCGAGGCGTTCAGCCAGAGTACTCGCTATCCCAGCCTCGACGCCGACCGGAAAAACGGCTGTATCCACTCGGGGCAACACGCCTTCAGCCAGCAGGGTGGCCTTGCGGTACTGTACGGCAATATTGCCGAGCACGGCTGTGTCGTAAAAACCTCCGGCGTCGACGAGTCGAGCTGGGTATTTGAAGGCCCCGCACATATCTGTGAAAGCCAGGAAGACGCGGTGGCAGATATTCTGGAGGGCCGGGTGCGAGCCGGGGATGTGCTTATCATTCGCTACGAAGGCCCCAAAGGTGGCCCGGGCATGCAGGAGATGCTCTATCCCACCAGCTACCTCAAATCCCGCGGTCTGGGTAAGGACTGCGCCCTGCTCACCGACGGCCGTTTTTCCGGCGGCACCTCCGGCTTGTCCATCGGTCACGCATCCCCCGAGGCCGCCGCCGGGGGCAACATCGGCCTGGTCGCGGAGGGCGACCTGATCCGTATCGACATTCCCGCCCGCAGCATCGCGGTGGTCATCGATGAAGAAGAACTACAGCTGCGGCGCAGTGCAATGGAGGCCAGGGGCGCAGACGCCTGGCGTCCACTCGTGGATCGCCCCCGCAAAGTATCCCGCGCGCTGCAGGCCTACGCCAAAATGGCGACCAGTGCCGATAGAGGCGCGGTGCGGGATGTGGAGTTGCTGGGATAACAAATCGACAGGAAGTTGATTGCCATTCGCCTAAACACCATTTCTCAAAAACTTATCGATGCCAAGTAAGGCCTCCAAAGCACCCATGGCAATTGATATTGTATTTTTATTGCCATCCGCGTCCCGGGGATTAATACGCACTGTTATTCCGGGCATTGAATCCGATGCGTATCTCGCCGTTGGGATTTCTTTGCCCGCACCCATTTCGATGGTTACGATTCGAGCTTTTGCATGTTGAGCCTGCCACTCGTCATATTTATAAAATTGATGTGTTGAACGCGTAGCAATCCAGTCTCCGTCACCGAACATCAGTATATTTGGACGAGCCACCGCCGAGCAGTGGGGGCATCTTGGTAGCTCACCCGCGGCGACCAGGTTTTCTTTTTGTATGATTGCATGCAAACGACTAAGCGCCCATATATCATTGGTACAGCAATCTACGCACTGTAAATGATTGATTGACCCGTGGCACTCGTAAACGGAATCAGGGTGAAATCCGGATTTCTGAAAATGGCCATCAACGTTTGAGGTAAAAACGAAGGGTTCAATAGTCTTGGTGCTGCACCATTGTTGAATAATATTGAAGCCCTGGTGTGGTACAACCCCCTGATACAGGGTAAAGCGATGACCGTAGAATCCCCAGGCCCGGTAGGGATCGTCGTAGAACCATTGCGGATTTGCCAAATCCTGAAAGGATAAACCCTCTTGCCGTAGCAACGGGTAGGCACGCCAAAAACCTTCATTGCCTCTAAAGTCAGGCAGTCCGGAATCCACCCCCATACCCGCACCAGCAGAGATAAAGATCGCTTCGGCTTGTGCGATGGCATTGGCTGCTGCTAATAGCTTGTTGTCCATGAACTCATTTGATTGTTGCGCTGTTTATTTATGGCGACAGGGAGCATTTGCAAAGGGGTCAAAATGCCTAACCATCCCTGAGCGATATCCGACGCGCCAGTTCGTTGTCCAGGTACTTGATCCACTCATTGGCCATTTTCTTGCTGCGCTTATCCCTGGCCGCCAACTCAAATTGTTTGCGCGCCTGGGTCAGCTTGTCGAGGTTGAACAGGGCCATGCCCAATACCACCCGGGTACTGTCTGTTCGCTTTAAATTGCCTTTTCTCAAGGCTGTCTGCGCTGCCTTGACGGCATTGAAAAAGTCATCGTTGTCGAGATAGATATTGGCCAACCGGGACCAGGGCTCACCTTCACTGGACAACTGGGCCGCTCTGGCCATGGCCGGTATTGCGCGATCCACTTCCTGCGCCGCCCGCAGGGAGTTAGCCAAAAGTTCGTAGTTCCTGGAGGTCTCGGCTATCTGTTTTTTCTTGAGACCGCGCTCGAGGACTTTTGCTGCCCGGTAGGGGGTATCGGCGCCCAAATACAGGTAAGCCATATTGAGCAGCTCCTGTTCGCGGTTGAGCATGCCCGCGGTATAGGCAACGTCCATGGCTACCAATTGACGCTGGTCGTTCTGTAGCTCGCCGTAAATACCGGAAGCCTGGCTCCAGTACTCTTTCCGGGGCCAACGGCGCAGCAATTCGTTCAACACCGCAGACACTTTTTTCATATCGCCCTTGTCGTAATAGAGCACTCGCTGTAGCAGGAACCAGTTTTCCTTCGGCGGCTTGCCCTTGGCCTGCGCCAGCGACATGGCTTTTTCGACATTGCGCAAGGCCTTGTCATACTGCTGGGTCTGGTAGTAGGCCTGGGCGATCAGCACATAGGCGTCGGGCTGGGGATTTTCCGCAACTCTGAACCAATCTTCCAGTGCCTTGATCGCGTTGGGGTAATCCTCGACCACAAAGTACAGCTGCGCCAGCGAATAGTTGGTCGACACCTCCATGGCAATGGGCAAATCCACTTGCTTCAAGACATTTTTATACGCCTGGATGGTCTGGGGATATTGTTCTTTCTGGTAATAGATGAAGGCGTAAAAGTTGTACATATTGGCCAGCTCGTAGCTGTTCAATTTGCGCCTGCCCTGGGAATCCCGAAGCTTGTTGAGGACTCTCAAGGCCTCACTGATATTCCCCTCTTCCGACAGCTCCTGGGCTTTGACCAACTGCTCATAGACTTCGTTGCGAAGAGCCGGCGTTTTTCGCGTCTTTTCCGTGGATTTCTGCCGGCTGGCGGCAATCGCCACACCATCGCTGCTCACGGCCAGGCCAAAGCTGCCATGCATTGCCTG
>CBDUUA010000160.1:0-5470 GCA_965370135.1 uncultured Cellvibrionales bacterium | reverse complement strand
CGCGGCGTCTGCCAGATCAAGGGCCCCGATCACTATATGGATGACTGGTTTGCCCGGGCCGCGGACAAGACCTATGTCAGCTGTGACGAATTGGTGGACACGCAATACTTTGCCCAGGGCGATGAGGCGCGCTACGTATTCTGGGAGCGCTCCATGACTACCGGTGTGGTGCATCTTCCCGGTGGCGCCCATCCGTCTTCCTGCAACCCGCTCTACGGTTTCGACGTTCCCCATTTCAAGGAGTACAACGCCAGCGCCAAAGAGGGAGGCTTTGCCGCCTACGCCGACAAATACATCAATGGCGTGAGTGAGGAGGAGTACCAGCAATTGGTGGGCGGCCTCGAGGCCATTCAGAAACTACCCCTGCCGGTCTATTGAGGAGAACACCTATGAGTACTTCGGCGAGCACTCCTGCGAAAGCTTACAGCCTGGCGGAACTGATGATTTGCGCCAACGCGGCGGCCTATACCGATGACGGTGAAATCCTGGTGACCGGTATCGGCTTGTTGCCGCGACTGGCAGCCAGCCTGGCGATGAAAACCAGCAACCCCGATATCATGATGACCGACTCCGAGGCATGGGTGTTGTCCGAGCCCAACCCGGTAGGCAATCGGCCGGCGGATTTTGGGCAGATGAACGAAACCTGGATGGGTTTTTCCCGCATCTTCGACAATGTCTGGAGCGGCAAGCGCCATATCACCGGCGGTCCCACCCAGATCGATCGCTTCGGTCAGGCCAATATTTCTGCCCTCGGCGGCAGTTACCAGCAGCCCAAAGTGCAAATGTTAGGGGTGCGCGGCTTCCCGGGTAACTCGATCAGTCACGCCAATACCTGGTTCGTACCTTCCCATAACACGCGGGTGTTTGTCGCGGGGGAATGCGACCTGGTGTGCACCATCGGCTACAATCCGCAGCGTCTGCCCAGGGGCTACCAGCTCGATGACATCGATTTGCGGCTGATTGTCACCGATCTCTGTGTCATGGATTTTGGCGGGCCTGAGCACCAGGTGCGATTGGTATCGCTGCACCCGGGCATTAGCGCCGAACAGGTGCAGGAAAATACCGGCTTTGACATCCTTATCCCGGATTCGGTGGCCACCACCACAGCGCCCACCGAGGAGCAATTGGCGGTTATCGCCGAGTTGGATCCGCACAATCTGCGGGCTAAGCAGTTGAAAGACAATCCCCCCGGCGACCGCTCCTAGGTGCCAATCATGTCAGTGAATCTCAACACCCGCCTGACCGAGTTGCTGGGCTGCAGGTATCCCATTATTCAGACCGCCATGGGCTGGATCGCCGATCCCACCCTGGTTGCCGGCACCTGTAATGCCGGCGGCTTCGGTTTCCTGGCCGGCGCCACCATCCCGCCCGAGGAAATGGAAAGGGATATCCTGCGCACCAAAGAGCTGACCGACAAGCCCTTTGGCGTCAACTTCCATATGTACCAGCCCAATGCCGCCGACATCATTGATCTGGTGATCGTGCATGGCGTCAGGGCGGTTAGCTACTCGCGCTCACCGGGCAAGGACATGATCGCCAAACTCAAGGCCAGCGGCGTGGTGTGTATTCCCACCATTGGTCTGCCCAAACACGCGCTCAAGGCGGTCGAGCTGGGCGCCGATGCGGTGACGGTGCAGGGCGGTGAAGGCGGCGGTCATACCGGCAGTGTGCCGACCACGCTGTTGATTCCCCAGGTAATCGAAGCGGTCGGCGACCGGGTGCCGGTCGTCGCAGCGGGGGGCTTCAAGGACGGTCGCGGCCTTGCCGGCGCCCTGGCCTGGGGTGCTGACGGTATTGCCATGGGGACGCGCTTCCTGATGACTAAAGAGGCGCCGGTGCCCCAGGCCACCAAGGATCGCTACCTCAATTGCCACAACCCGTCGGAGATTATCGTCTCCAGAGCGATGGACGGTTTGCCCCAGCGCATGATCATGAACAAGATGCTGGTCGAGCTGGAAAAGGCCGGCACCCTCAAGCGGCTGTTGATCGCCATGCAGAACGGCCTCAAGTTTCGCCAGCACTCCGGCGCCAGTCTGATCAGCCTGCTGCAAGCCGCACTGGACCAGACTAAAAGCGGCGATCTCACCCTGTCCCAATCGATCATGTCGGCCAATGCGCCCATGATTATCCAGAAAGCCATGGTCGATGGACAACCCGACGAGGGCGTGCTGCCCTCCGGTCAGGTGGCGGGCACCATCGACGAGTTATTGAGTTGTGAAGACATTATCAGCGGTATTGTCACCGAGGCCGGGGAGCGGCTCGCTGAGCTGGCAAAGCGTGTCAAGTAAGGGCTTGCCGTTGTAGGGCCGAATTCATTCGGCCAACAGTCTGCGCCTGACGCACCGGCCATGCTGCAACACCTGCGGACTTGTCATCCGGGCCACCGTTATTAGTAGAGGAATACCTGATGTCCAAACCCTTCCGAGTCTCCATCGCCGACGGCATTGCCGAGATGATCCTGGATCACCCGCCGGTCAACGCCTTCGACAGCGCCGGCTGGTTTGCCATTGCCGAGGAAATCGAAGCCCTGGGTGATAACGACGATGTCCGTGTCATTATTCTGGCGGCGGAGGGCAAGGGCTTTTGTGCCGGTGTTGATATCAAGGAACTGGCCGCCGACAGCAGCGCCATCCTCCGGGTCAACAAAGGTAACTACGATACCTTTAAAGCGATTCACCGGAATCACAAACCGGTCATCGTCGGCCTGCACAGTTTTGTGCTGGGCGGCGGCATCGGTATCAGCGGCGCGGCGGATATCATCGTCGCTTCGGACTGCACCCGCTTCGGCGTGCCGGAAATCGACCGTGGCGCCATGGGTGGCGGCGCCCATTTGCAGCGCCTGTTTCCGGTGCAGAAAGTGCGCTATATGTATTTTACCGGTGAGTTTATCGACGCTGCGGAGGCGTATCGCCTCGGCGCTATCGAGCGCGTGGTGCCTCGGGATCAGGTGTTGCCCGTGGCCCGTGAGATCGCGGCGCAAATAGCCGCCAAATCACCGGCCATGGTGCGTCTGGCCAAGGAAGCACTCACCGGGATAGAAGACGGCAATCTGGAAGACAAGTATCGCTGGGAGCAGGGTTTTACCTTTGAAGCCTATACCATGGCCGACTCCCAGGAAGCGCGGGATGCCTTTGTCGACAATCGCGAAGCCGACTTCAAAAGGAAATAGTAAGGAAATAGTAAAGGCAACTGAAAAGATAAAGCGTCGAGCGCCTTGAAGCGAGCCAGGAGGAAAACCATGGATCTCAATTACAGTGATCAGCAGCAGGCCTTTCGCGCCGAGATTCGCGCCTGGCTGGCGGCCAATGTGCCGCCACAAGCGCTGCAGAGTTTTGATACCGCCGAGGGCTTTGCCCAGCATCGGGACTGGGAGGCAAAACTCAACGGCAGCCGCTGGGGTATGGTGACCTGGCCCGAGGAACTGGGTGGTCGCAGCTGTGATTTGATCGAATGGCTGATTTTTGAAGAGGAGTACTACCGGGCCGGTGCGCCCCTGCGGGTCAACCAGAACGGCATCTTCCTGCTGGGGCCGACCTTGATGGAGTACGGCACGGCAGAGCAAAAGCAACGCTTTTTGCCGAAGATGGCCACCGGAGAAGAAGTCTGGTGCCAGGGCTGGTCGGAGCCCAATGCCGGTTCCGATATGGCGGCGATTCGCGCCAAAGCGGAGCTGGACGGCGATCACTATGTGATCAATGGCCAAAAAACCTGGTCTACCCGGGCGGTGTGGGCGGACTGGTGTTTCGGTATGTTTCGCACCGATCCCGACTCCAAACGCCATCGCGGACTGACCTTTATCCTGGTGCCGATGAATGCCGAGGGCATTACCGTGCGGCCGATTCCGCAACTCGATGGTCTGCCGGGTTTCGCCGAGATCTTTTTCGACAATGTGCGGGTTCACGTCGACAATCGTCTCGGCGGTGAGGGTGAGGGCTGGGGTGTGGCCATGGCTACCGCCGGTTTTGAGCGCGGTTTGATGTTGCGCAGCCCTGCGCGTTTCCAGGAAACGGCGCGCCGCCTGGTGGCCTTGTACCAGCAAAATCGCGCCACTGCCGATCGCGATGCCACGGTGCGCGACGCGGTATTGCGCGCCTATATGGATGCCGAAGCCTACACCTTGACCACCTATCAAACCGCCTGTCGCTTGATCAAGGGCGGCAAGATCGGCGCCGAGGCGTCGACCAATAAAATATTCTGGTCGGAACTGGATCGCCGGATGCACGCCACCGCCATGTCGATACTGGGCGCTCGGGCGGAGTTGCTGCCCCACGCGCCGGCGGCCGAGGGAGTCGGCAACTGGCTCGACGGCTGGCTGTTTGCCCAGTCCGGCCCTATCTATGCCGGCACCAACGAAATACAACGCAATATCATCGCCGAGCGCATGCTCGGTATGCCGCGCAAATAATAGGAGGCAAAAGGAGGCAGCCATGGATTTCACCTTTACTGAAGACCAACTCCTGTTCCAGCAGTCGGTGCGGGACTTCCTCTCCAAGGAAGTGAGCCCGGGAAAAATACGCGAGCTATGGCAATCTGAATCCGGCCGCAGTGAGCAACTGTGGGCGCAATTGGCGGAGCTGGGTCTTACCGGCATGACGGTGCCGGAAGCCTTCGGCGGCTTGGGCATGAGCGCACTGGATTTTGTGTTATTGGCCCAGGAAGCGGGCTATGTGGCCCTGCCCGAGCCCCTGGTGCATACCGTATTGGTGGCGGTGCCGACCTTGCTCGCCAGTGGCGACGATGCACTACAAGCTGAATGGTTGGCCAAAATTGCCGCGGGCGAGGCCGTGGTGGTGGTCGGCCTGGAGCAAAACCTGTTGGTGGAAGACGCCCATATTGCCGACCTGCTGATTCTGGAGCGCAGCGGCAAGGTCTACGCCGTGGAATCTGGCCAGGTAACACTGAGCGCCAACGAGTCGGTCGACCCGAGTCGCAAATTGTTTAGCGTCGACTTCGATACTGCCTCTGCCGCGCTGCTCGCCGAGGGCGAGCAAGCCGCATCACTGGTGGCAACGGCCCTCGATCACGGCACCCTCGGCGTGGCCGCCCAGAGTCTGGGGCTGGCCCAGCGCATGATCGACCTGTCGGTACAATATACCGGGGAGCGGCAGCAGTTTGGTGTCGCCATCGGCACCTTCCAGGCGGTCAAACACCATATGGCCAATATCGCCTACAAGCTGGAGTATGCCAAGGCGCCGGTCTATCGCGCCGCTTATGCTTTGAGTCATGATGTGAGTGCGGCGGCGATGAACGTCAGCCATGCCAAGCTGGCCGCCTGCGAAGCGTCGGATCTGGCGGCCAGGAACTGTATGCAGGTCTACGGCGCCATGGGTTATACCTGGGAAGTCGACCTGCAAATCTTTATGAAGAAAGCCTGGGCGTATAACAACACCTGGGGTGATGCCGCTTTCCACAAAACCCGGGTGGCCGATTTTGTGTTGGCGGATAACGCGCCGCTGGGTGCCGGCAATAC
>CBDUUA010000159.1:0-5490 GCA_965370135.1 uncultured Cellvibrionales bacterium | reverse complement strand
GGGATAAGGGCGCAGTCTGGATGCGGCAGGGCGAGGATTTTAGCTTGCGGCAGGAAGTTGCAAGTTGGTGCTGGCGCGGCGCTGACGTCGAGGGTCGTGTTGTTGAGGTTTGCGGGCAGGGCGTGCTCAAGCTGGAACCAGATGCAGTTGCCGCCGCCATTCAAGTTGCGCTGTTGTTGTTGCCGCAGCCGCAGCTCCAATTGGTAGCGCTGGCGGTGGCGTCACTGGGCCTCCAGGGGCGCTGCCAATTTTTGAGTACGGAGCATGGCGCCATCGTGTTAGACGTCGCCCATAATCCTGCCGCCGCTTCACGGCTGGCAACGGTGCTCGGGCAGGCAAAAACCAGGGGCAAAACCCACGTCATCTTTGCTATGCTTGCGGGTAAGTGCGGACTGAAATTTACCGCGGCGCTGAAGCCGCTTATCGACGGTCAATGGTGGCTGCCACAGTTGCAGACCCCCAGGGCCCAAGCGGCCAGGCAACTGGCAACAACAGCGTCGCTCCACCACACTGTAGTGGTGGAGAATACCGAAGCGGCCCTGGATCAGGCGCTGGCAGCAATGGGGGAGGGTGATCGCTTGCTGGTGACAGGCTCTTTTTATACGGTTGCAGAAGTCGTGAAGGCACTGGGAAAACGGGGAATCGATTTTGAATAGTGGGATTAAGCAGCGTCTGGTCGGCGCTGTGGTGCTGGCTGCACTGGCGCTTATCTTATGGCCGGTAGTGATGGGGCCGAAGCGGGATCAGTCGATTGTTGTCGAATCGGACATCCCGGCTAAACCGGTGTTTGGGCCCAGCCAAATCAAGCAAGCCAAGCCGCGGCAAGATGTATCACCTATCGGTGAATACCAGGCGAAGCTGGCGCAACAAGGCGAGAAGCCGAAACAACCGGCTAAAGAGGCACAGCACAAGGGCAGGAGCAAGCCCGCCCTGGACCAGGATGGCATACCCGTTGGCTGGGTGATACAGGTAGGCAGTTTTGGTCAGCACGACAACGCCAGAAAACTAAAGACGCGACTGCAGGCCAAAGGTTTTCGCGCCCAGGTTAAAACGCAAAACGCCAGTGGCGGTAAAAGCAAGTATGCCCGGGTATTTGTGGGGCCCTATATCGACCAGACCATTGCCCAGCGCGACCTGGAAAAAATCGCAAGGCAACTCGACCTGAAACCGAAGCTGGTGCGTTTTAGTCCATGATGATATTTAGTCCATGATGATAAGTGCCCGTAATGCGACAAGGGCGGCACATGGCTGAGTTCACCATAGCAGATTGGCTTATTGTTGCGGTCGTGGTGATATCTGCGTTGCTGAGTTTACTGCGAGGCTTTGCCCGGGAGGCCATTTCCCTGGGCGCCTGGGTGGCCGCTTTTTTGGTCGCCTCCATGTTTAGTCCCGCGCTTCAGGGGTTGTTGCGCGATGTGGTCGACAATGAGCAGATACGGCAGATCAGCTCGTTTCTTATCCTGTTCATCGCGACCTTACTGGTATGCTCCATGGCCGGTTATCTTGTTAGCCAGTTGATCAAGGTGACCGGGCTGGGTTTAGCCGATCGATTACTGGGGACTGCCTTTGGTCTGGTTCGCGGTGTGGTACTGGCGCTGGCGTTGGTGCTGGTTGTCGATCTGGCGCTTGAATCTGCCAGCACCAGTCCTGACTGGTACCAAACGTCAGTACTAATGCCACAGCTGATGCTGATGGAGAACTGGGCTCGGGATATCACCGCACAATTATTGGCTTGGATTAGGTAGCGGGATCTTTGGTGGCGGTAAAAATGTGTAAGGGCTGTTAAACCAGGCTTATCATACTGTGGGGTGTAACGATGTGTGGCATTGTCGGGATTGTCGGAAAGTCTAATGTTAGCGGGGCGCTGTATGATGCGCTAACGGTGCTTCAACATCGCGGGCAGGACTCCGCGGGCATTGTTACCTGTCATCAGGGGCTGCTACACCAGCACAAGGCTAACGGTCTGGTGCGGGATGTGTTTCGCACCCGGCACATGGAGGAGCTGGTCGGCAATATGGGTATTGGGCATGTGCGTTACCCAACGGCCGGTAGCGATAGCCCCGACCTGGCACAGCCGTTTTATGTCAACACGCCCTACGGCATCAGTCTGGCTCACAATGGCAATCTTACCAATGCGCAGCAGTTGTCGGAGGAACTCTACCGGGACGACCTTCGTCATCTCAATACCGATTCAGATACCGAGGTATTGCTCAATATCTTTGCCCACGAGTTGCAACGCCTCGGCAAGTTGAAGCCGACTGAGAAAGATATTTTCGCCGCGGTGAAAGCCGTTCACCGACGCTGCCGCGGTGGCTATGCGGTCTGCGCCTTGATCGCCGAGTACGGGGTGCTGGGATTTCGTGACCCCCTGGGTATCCGGCCGGTGGTATATGGAGCGCGGGACACATCCCAGGGTAAGGAATACATGATAGCCTCGGAGAGCGCCGCGCTGTCGGTAATGGGTTTTAAGCTGATACGCGATCTCAAACCCGGCGAAGCAATCTACATTGATGTCAACGGCGAGGTGCATAGTTGCCAGTGCGCTGACGCGCCGCGATTGGTGCCATGTATTTTTGAACATGTCTATTTTGCCAGGCCAGACTCCATCATCGATGGGGTGTCGGTCTACAAGGCCAGACTACGACAGGGAGAGCGGCTGGCAGCAAAGGTCATGCGGCTGCGCCCCGAACACGATATCGATGTCGTTATTCCTATTCCGGATACCAGCAGGGTCGCGGCCCAGGCCATGGCGCAGAGCCTCGGCGTCAAATTCCGCGAAGGTTTAATGAAGAACCGTTATATTGGCCGCACCTTTATTATGCCCGGACAAAAAATGCGAGCACGCTCTGTGCGCCGTAAATTGAATACTATCGACCTGGAGTTCAAGGGCAAGAATGTCATGCTGGTAGACGACTCGATAGTGCGGGGCACGACCTGCGGGCAAATTATCGAAATGGCGCGAGAAGCCGGCGCCAACAAGGTGTATTTCGCCTCGGCGGCACCGCCGGTGAGGCACCCGAACGTCTATGGTATCGATATGCCCTCCGCGGAGGAACTGATAGCCTACCAGCGCACACCAGACCAAATAGGGGAGTTGATTGGGGCCGACTGGCTGGTCTATCAGGATCTGGATGATTTGGTCGCCAGTTCCGCCGAAGGCAATCCGGAAATCAAGCAATTCGAAAATTCGGTGTTTGATGGTGTTTATGTGACCGGTGATATCGACCAGGGTTATCTCGATCAACTTCATGAACTGCGCAATGACGCTACGCGACACCAGCTTGAGGCCGTGCAGGATGCTGGCGATGGCGTTGTGATCTAGGATGGATACCGACGACAAACAGACTGACTTGCAGGAGCTGCTGAAAAGCGCCCATCTCGATACCCTGGCGGTGCGGGCCGGCCAGCTTCGCACCCCGGAGGGTGAGCACTGCGAACCCATTTTTACTACATCGAGCTATGTGTTCGATAATGCCCGTAGTGCTGCCGCTCGCTTTGCCGGGGAAGAGCCAGGCAATGTCTATTCGCGCTACACCAACCCCACAGTCAGAATGTTCGAACAGCGAATTGCAGCTCTCGAGGGCGCCCAGAGCGCGGTGGCAACGGCCTCGGGTATGGCTGCAATTCTCAGTACTTTTATGGCCTTGCTGTCAGCGGGAGACCATGTTGTCTGCTCCCGCAGCGTGTTTGGCACCACCACCACACTGCTCAATAAGTACCTGGCAAAATTTGGTGTCGGCGTCACCTTCGTGCCGCCCACAGATTACCAGGCATGGGCAGCGGCAATAACGCCTCAAACCCGGGCCTTGTTTTTAGAGACACCATCCAACCCGCTTTGTGAAGTTGTTGATATCCCACAGCTTAGCCGTCTGGCCCACAGCCATGACAGCTTGCTGATCGTCGATAATTGTTTCTGCACTCCAGCGCTGCAACAGCCGCTGCAACTCGGTGCAGATATCGTGGTGCACTCGGCGACCAAATATCTCGATGGCCAGGGCCGCTGTGTCGGTGGCGTGGTGGTGGGTTCCCCGGTGCATATGGACGAGGTGCTTGGATTTCTGCGCTCCTGTGGTCCGACCATGAGCCCCTTTAATGCCTGGGTTTTTCTCAAGGGGCTGGAAACCTTGCGTTTGCGCATGGATGCACATAGCCGCAGCGCACTCGACTTGGCGCAGTGGCTTGAACAGCAGCCCGAGCTTGAAACGGTCTATTATGCCGGTCTGCCAAGCCATCCAGACTATGAACTCGCCCGGCGCCAGCAGCGCGCATTCGGCGGCGTGTTATCTTTCTGTGTGCGTGGTGGTCGCGATGAAGCGTGGCGGTTCATAGACGCTACTCGGCTACTGTCGATCACGGCCAATCTTGGGGATGCAAAATCCACCATTGTGCATCCTGCCACCACCACCCATGGACGCCTCAGCGACCAGCAGCGCAGCGAAGCGGGTATCGGCCAGAATCTTATCCGCATTTCCGTCGGCCTCGAGGATTTGGACGATATCAAGGCTGATATCCGCCGGGGATTGTCGGCGATTTAACCTGGTAGTCTATACTCAATGCTTGGTAATTTAGCCCCCGCAGACCGGCGGCCGAATTCTGGTGGCGGGGTACTTCAGGAGCTTGCATGCAGCAGCAGATCAACCGGGTTGTCCGAGCTATCGGCCAGGTTCTTGTCGGCAAGGAAGACAAAATCAGGCTTGCGCTCTGTTGTCTTCTGGCCAGGGGACACCTGTTAATCGAAGACCTGCCGGGTATGGGTAAAACCACTCTCGCCCAGGCCCTGTCTCACGCCCTGGGTTTGGATTTTCAACGCATTCAGTTTACCAGTGATTTACTACCCGCCGATATTATCGGGGTATCCATTTTCGAACGTGATGAATCGCGTTTTGTGTTCCACCCCGGGCCGATATTTACCCAGGTATTATTGGCTGACGAGATTAACCGCGCGACCCCAAAAACCCAGAGCGCACTGCTTGAAGCCATGGCCGAGCAGCAAATTACCGCGGATGGCGAGTCCCGCCTGCTGGATGACCCGTTCTTTGTCATCGCCACCCAAAATCCGGAGCACCAGGGCGGCACCTTTCCGTTGCCGGAGTCACAGTTGGATCGCTTTACCATGCGCCTGCAGCTGGGTTATCCGGATCCGAGGGCGGAGCGGGACATGTTGACGGGCCTGCCCGGTAAGGAAAAATTATCGCAAATGGAAGCAATGATGTCGGTGGAACAGCTACTCGACTTTCAGCGCCGGATCCATCAGGTCAAAGCCAGCGACAGTCTGCTGGACTATTTACAACGACTGGTGGCCTTTAGCCGGCAGGACGATGATATTGGCGTCGGCCTGTCGCCCCGGGCAGTGCTCTCTTTGCTGCATGCCTCGAGAAGTTGGGCGGTCATGGAGGGTAGGGACTATGTTATTCCGGAAGATGTGCAACACGTATTCCCCGCAGTAAGCGGGCACCGACTGCGGGATGGCGCCAACCTGTTGCCCGCTGA
>CBDUUA010000158.1:0-5494 GCA_965370135.1 uncultured Cellvibrionales bacterium | reverse complement strand
TGGGACTATCAACTGGCTACTCGGATCTCAGCCGAACATTCATGACCTGATCGGCATCGAAGTGGATATCCCGCTGCGGGAATGCAATCACGATACCGGCCTCGTTGAACGCGGTATTAATGGCCTCGCGAAGAGCGCCGGCGGTGGTGAGACGGGTACTGATATCGTCGATAAAGCATCGCAACTTAAGATTCAGGGTATTATCACCAAAACTGTCGAAAGTAACAAAAGGCGCCGGATCCGCCAGCACTTTTTCGTGACATTGCGCAGCCTCGATAACCAGGGCCATGGCCCGGCTGACATCACTGCCATAGGCCACGCCCACCTCGATCACCAAACGTGTTACCTGGTCAGACAGCGTCCAGTTGAGTAATCTGCCGGTAATGAATTCCTTGTTGGGCACCAGTAATTCCTGGCGATCCCAGGTCAGCACGGTGGTCGCACGCGCGCGAATCCGCGTCACAATACCATCGGTGTCGCCAATGGTCACCTGATCCCCAACCCTGATCGGGCGCTCGAACAAAATAATCAAACCGCTGATGAAATTGGCCACGATCTCCTGCAAGCCGAAGCCGATGCCCACACCCAGGGCCGCCGCCATCCACTGAAACTGCGACCAGCTAAGCCCCAGTAATCCGGCCACCAAAAACACCCCGACCAGCAGCAAAACGTAGCGCATCAAAGTAATTGCGGTATACCGATCACTGGCGCTCATGGCTGACACCTGCCGCAGCAGTAACTCCAGCAGTGACGGCAAATCGCGATAGACTATATAGAGTAAGCCGAGGAACAGCAGGGCCAGCCCAAAATCAGAGAGGGACACCGCGGTGACCACGACCTCGCCACCCTCGGTGTCGGTGTGGCTCCAGAGGGCTATAGTGTCCAGGTAGCCCAGCGCCGGCATCACATTAGACCAGACCAACAGCAGGCCGACTATGGCGAACAGGCCGCTGACGATATTCACCAGCTTCAAACTATCCCTGCCCAGGTGCTCAAGGTCCAGCACCGGATCCACCACCAGATCCGGCCTCTCCTTACCGTTCTGGCGAGAGGCAATAATTTCCTGCAACTGCTTCTTGCGCTCCTCCTGCAGTGCCTGGTAATTGAGCTGAATCGAGGTCATCCGCAACCAGCGCACAAACAACTGATGCACCACGATGACGGCAATCACCACCCAGAAAGTCTCGACCAGGCTTCCCATCAGGACAAGGGCCGTATAGACATAACCGGTAATCGCCAGTCCGACCAGGATCAAGGGAATGAGCACCGATAGCGCCAGCCAAAATCGCCGCCAGCGCACCAGCAATACGCCTGGGTCAAGGACAGTCATAATTTGAATGACGCTGCCCTTACTGCGCAATAAACGGATAAAAAACAGCGCATACAATGTCATTGAAATAATCATTGCAAGCCGCACAATGCCCCACTCCATACTGGATGAATCCAGGCTCGCCAACAATACGGTGACAAAACTGACGGGCAGGAAGGTAGCCATCAGCAGGGCCAACTCCCTGCGCAGGGGTTCAAGCGCCTGCTGGTACCAGCGAAAATGACGCTGGGCAAGGCCATCGCGGCGACAGACCTGGCGCAGTACCGCGATAAAGAACCAGTTTCGGCTGACCCAGAGCAGCGCCTGCGCAAGGGCCTGGGACAGCGCATTGTGGTCAACGGCAAATTTCAGCTTGATTCCCAGCGCGAACAGCACCAGGGGCCCTGGCGCACTGATCAGCAGTGTGATCACCAATGCCCACAGGCTGTAGGAAAAACGGTCGATCACCGGATTGCCCACGGGTTTATTGACTTCCCGCAATCGCTGCAATAGCTCCGCACGGCTCCACCTCAATACCATCGCCGCCAATAAGACCACCAGCAGCAGCACCGAGAAGAAATCGAGCGTAAACAAGAGCTCGAACACCTTTGACCAGGAAGCCAGGGAGAAATAGCTGGCGGCGTCACCGGAAAAGGACAAGAGCGATTCGAAGCTCGGATTGGGGGCGCTGCGCACCCAGAGCAAGCGCTCCCCCAGGAAAGTATCATACTGCTCAACCACCTCCAGCAGGCGCTGTTTGGCATACTCCAGGTCACTCAGGGATTGCAGGTAGGCGGCACTAATGGTACTGATTTTACTATACAGGGACTGCCGCTGCTGCAGCATGGTCTTGAGTTGAGCGGCAACGGCCTCGCGATCAATAAATTCGTCGCCGGGCTCGCTCTCGAACTCGGTCATCTTGTTTTCGACAAAGGCGTCAAGATCACTCAGTTCTTTCTTTTTCTCATCAACAATCAGCTGCTGTAAGGTGATATCCGCAATCAACTGTTCTTTTTGCTCCAGCTGCGACTGAATAGTGTGACGATTGGGGAGTGCGGTGCGCTGCTCCTGTAAAATTCTGCCGAGGGCCTTGTTCATGCCCGCGACATCGAGCTTTTGGCGCACGATGCGGTAGCTGTCTTCCAGTTCCTTGGCCTGTGCTTCGGTCTCGATGGCAGCTTGACTGGCACCGTCAATTTTTTTGGATAAACGGAGCAACTCCTCGCTGATGGCGGCATTTTTCTCAGCGACTTGAAGCAGCAGCGGATGCTTGCCCTCGGCCGCCAGCTGCGCCGCCTGTGCCGTGGCCAGCGCCTTGATTGCATCCGCTTGCCGGCGGTCACCCAGCGCAGCCTCGATCGCGGCAACCTTTGCCTGCAGGTGTTGCACTGACAACTGGCGTCGCCTTAAGCGAATGGTGAGCAGGTTGACCCTGGGGCCGTGACTGAGCAGTTCCTGATCCAGTTTTTTGATTTCAGAGTCGAGGGCTGACAATGACGTGCTGCGATACCACTCCCTCGCCTTCTTGACTTCACCGGACTCTTCCGGCTGGGCACTGGTGTCCGAATCGCTTGCGACCTGGGATTGTCGACTAGTGGCATCCGCCAACTCCTGCCGCGCGATGGTCAGGCGATCCCGCTCGCCCTCGAGTGTCAATTTCAGGCGATGATAGTCAGCACTTGCCGCAGCCAGGGCGGCGCGCTTTGTCAACAGCGCCTGTGCGATATCTGCAGTTGTGGTGTGCTCGTCAAAGCCCGGATCAGGGTCGTAGTCTTGTTCCTGAAAATCGGCCACTTCCTGTTCAAGCTTCCTGGTTTCTACCGGCGCCGTTTCGATACTCCGGTGGTATTCTTCGGCCGCAGCCGTGTTCAATTTAATGTTTTCAAGGTTGCTGATCGACTTGCGATACAACTCCATCAGCAACAGGCGGCTGGCCTCGTCCAGTTCCTGGTCCGATTCGAGTTCCTTGATCTTGGCATCGAGCATATCCCTGGTGACGCCTGCGTCGGCCTTGCCATCACCGACCACATCGGTAGCAAATGCGTCGGCGCCAGTGAACGATGCAGTTAACAACAGGCAGAAACAAATCGACAAGGTATAAGCGGCGAGTACAGTCCACAGCCTCACCAAAGGGATTGGGGTCGATCTCATTATTATTTACCTGCCTGGTAGTGCGGGTTTGTCGCCGGTAGGCTTAAACCTAGATTCCGCAGTTGGACGCTCAATTTCGAGCCAAGATGTTGATATGACATGAAATGTTCAGCATTGTGCACTCACTCATTGGGTGAACGGCCATACGCTGCATGGTTTCTCGAAAAATCCCAGCATGCCAGGTCTTCGTTATCGCTCTTGGTAAGGGTGTAGGCCATTACCTGCGAGCGACGCCTTGCCTGACAAGCTGGGATTTGCCGATAATTCCATGCCCAACTGCGGATTCTAGGTTAAACCAGGCTATCTTATGGGGCGATTATAGTGGAGGGACGCCACCAACGACAGGGGCACCCTTTGCGACCAGCCAGTGTTCGCCGTTGGGCATTTTGACAATTACGCTCATCATCTTGCGGGTAGAGTCGAAAGGAAAGCGCTGCACTACCTCCGAGCCATCCTCTGCCAGCCCTTCCCGGGTAAACAACAAGCTTTTCCGTTGCCCTGATAACTTCACTGACCAGATGAAAACCTTTTGTCACCCTGGGGACTGTCGATCGCTTTATTTCAACGGCGCTGCTTGCGCCCCTTGCCTCGTTTCGTAGGGGCAGGCAGCAACTGCTCACAGATACTTTATACCAAAAGTCGCCTTGATGGCGGACAGCACGAAGGTCGGTAAAGCGGCGATCGAGATAACCATCAGCAGGTGAAGTGGCTGCAGTGGCGCCGTTCCGAATACCGTATTTCCGAAGGGCAGGTAGATGACACCGATCGAAAGCAGGGCGGACAAGCCTACCGCCAGCAGCAGGTATTTGTTGGTAAAAGGGTTTGTTTGGTAGACGGTGGTAAATGTGCGGGCGTCAAAAATGTGCCACAGCTGGGAGAAGATCAGGGTGGAAAAGGCGAGCGTCTCCGCATAGGCAAGCGTTGCGCCCTGTTGCAGCGCAAAGTCGAACATAAAGTAGCTAAGCCCCCCTAGCGCCAGCCCGCGCAGCACGATGCGCGCCCCCAGATTGTCGACAAAAAAGCTCTCGTCACTGGCCCTGGGTTTTCGCGCCATGATATCCGCCTCGGGCGGTTCGACACCGAGCGCCAGAGCCGGTATGCCGTCACTGACCAGGTTGATCCACAAAATCATCAGCGCCGAGACCGGCAGCAGTGGATCGTCGCCCATCAACAGAAAAGCGAACAGAATAACCGACACCTCTGCTACGTTCGCGGTCAGCGCCTGACGTATGAATTTACGGATATTGTCATAAATCCGTCTTCCTTCGGCAATTGCCGAGACAATGGTTGAGAAGTTGTCATCAAGCAGTATCAGTGACGCAGAATCTTTCGCCACCGCCGTGCCTGCAATGCCCATGGCGATGCCAATATCTGCGCTGCGCAGGGCGGGGGCGTCGTTGACACCGTCACCGGTCATGGCCACCACTTTTCCATTGGCCTGTAGCGCCTTGACGATGCGCAGTTTATGCTCCGGCGACACCCGTGCGAATACGGCGGTATGCGGAACCAGTTCCCTGAGTTCCCGGTCCGAGGTTTTTTCCAGCTCCGGCCCCGTGACAACCAGATCTTCACTGTCGTGGATAATACCGATCTGCTCGGCAATGGCCCGGGCAGTGGCCGCGTGGTCGCCCGTGATCATCACCGTGCGGATGCCGGCGCTCCAGCACTGTGCGACCGCATCTACGACCTCCGGCCGTGGCGGATCCATGATGCCGTGTACAGCCAGCAACACGAAATCCTGCTCATGTTGCTCGGGCTCAAGATCCAGCTGTCCGGGATCCACACGCCGATAGGCAATCGCGAGGGTACGCAGTGCACTCGCACCAAAGTCTGCGATTGCAGCTTCAACATGCCTGCGCGTCTCATCCGTAATCGGCAGCTCTTCACCGTGACTACGCATGGTGAGTGTGCGCGCAAGCATCACGTCAGGGGCGCCCTTTGCGACCAGCAAGTGTTCGCCGTTGGGCATTTTTACGATTACGCTCATCATCTTGCGGGTAGAGTCGAAAGGAAAGCGCTGCACGACTTCGTAGC
>CBDUUA010000157.1:0-5502 GCA_965370135.1 uncultured Cellvibrionales bacterium | reverse complement strand
TATATTCAAACTTTACATTCAATCCATACATTCAATCCATACATTCAATCCATACATTCAATCCATACATTCAAACTTTAGAACAGAAGGATGAACGCAGCGCATGAAACTTTCCGCAATAACCGGGCAGCCCATCTTTTGTCGAACCTTCCGTCGCACCCTGGGGCGACCCTGGCCTGCGACCCACGCCCTGATCCTGGGATTTGCCTGTTTGCACCTGGTGCTGGCTGCCAGCTTGCCCTTGATCGCATTCGAAACCCACTACGCGCTCTATGGTGTGCATCTCGACTGGAGCTATGTCGACCACCCGCCCATGGTCGGGTGGCTTCAAGCTTTTGTGCAGCAGTTTTCCCACAGCGATTTTGCCATGCGCATTGCGCCTATAGCGCTGGCCACCGCGAGTCAGTACCTGATCGCGGCCCTTGCACTGCGACTGTTTCCAGCCGCGACGCCCTGGTTGGGATTTATTACCGTGCTGCTGTTGCAGGGCGCCTTGATCATGCATATGAGTCTCGCGATGGCGCCGGAGGGCCCGCTGTTGTTGTCGGGGCTGTTGGTGTTGTGGTTTACCCGCGATGTGCTGGAAAACGACCGCCAGCGGGATTGGCTGGGCCTCGGTCTCGCGCTGGGGCTGGCGGGCTTGTCCAAGTACACCGCCATTACCCTTGCGGTTTCGGTGCTGTTGGCGCTGTGGAGTGGTGGCCGCCTTGCCAGCTTGTTGCAGCGCCGGGCATGGTTCGGCCTGGGCCTGGCAGCGCTGCTGGTGAGTCCGGTATTGATATGGAACGCACGGCACGATTGGGTATCGTTTCGCTACCAATTGGGTTACCAGTTGGACAGCGACGAGGTGGCCTCCGCCTGGTCACTGGCCGATGCACTGAATATGCAGCTGGAGCAAATGGGCGGCTATTCATTGGTGCTGTATTTTGGCGGCATAGCCTCAGTGTTATGGGCGGCGCGGCGCGCCGGCGGCAGTGAGCGCTTGATACTGGTATTTGCCTTGCCGGTGTTGCTGCTATTTTCTTATCTGGCCGGTGCCGGTCGCTCCTCGGCCCACTGGACCTTGATGGGCTGGGTTTTCCTGGCACCCCTGTGTGCGCTTTGGTTGTGGACTTTCTGGGCACGCAAAGTGGTGCGCGGACTTACCTATGTCTCGGCATCCATCTCTATGTTTGCGCTGCTGCTACTGTGTATTGCGCCGCTGCCCTTGTTGCCGTTTGCGGATTATGCCCACCCCCTCAGCCGTATCGTCGGTTGGCAGGATGCAGCCGGTCGCGCCGAGCAATTGCGCCAGACCATGGTCGAGGAGGGCAGGGCGGAGCCGGTGCTATTGGTTTACAACTGGCATTATGCCGGGCCGCTGGCATGGTATGGGCAAGACGTTATTGTTCAAGACACAGAAGACAGGCCGTCGCAGTACCAGTACTGGTATGGCAGCGTCGGGCCCGATAGCCGCGGCATACTGGTGTTGTTCGATGAGAAGGATGAACAGCCGCAAGTGAATGAGCCCGGTTTTGCATGCGAGCAGATCGATACGCAACCGGCTTACCGCGGTCGCACTTTAACTCGCATGTTTTATTTTTATCGCTGTGAGCCCGACGGCGTGGCAGTTGAATAGTTGATTATCCGGGGTGGCTGTTGTGGGGCGTATTCCCATTCTGTAGGTAAATTGATTTAGTGTTCTCGGCGGCAGTAAATTCGAGCATTCAGGAAAGAGGTCAACGACTCCAATGTACCAATTTCAGTAGTTGAGAGAATATGCTCGCGGGGAGTTGGGTGCTCAAACTCGGCAATCGTTGTCCTTCGGCACCACCGGAGGACACAATCATAAATCAAAGACCTGACCCCGAGCGTTGTTTACGCCGAGGTCTTGTGTCTCTTCACAAAAACTGGAAACAAATCGTACCAAACTTTCTGATTTATGCGTATTGAGTTGATCGGCAACGAAATGATAAACCGAGGCATCGGGATTTTGTTCGATAAGATATTTGATTAATTCAACAAAATCCAGCTCGGTACGAGTCTCTTGAACCAATCCCTGTATAGCGCCTGTCGCAATATTAAAACCGCCAAGTAATGTTTGCGTACCGTGACGCTCATATTCAAACTCAATGGATTGCACTTTGCCGACCTTCATTGGCAAATCAGGTGAAATCCTTTCCAGCGCTTGAATGCCGGTCATTTCATCTACGCTGATAGCAACCTCCTGCGTATTATGTAGGACATTTCCGTAAAGCTCACAAATATCCGCTATTCTTTCCTCTTTTCGTTCATCGGCTTTAGCATTTAGCCAATATTGGCTACGATGGGGCTTTAGGTCCCTTTTTTTTAGCAGTCGTCCCAGGTACGTTGACGAAATGCTTTCTACAATGCCCTGTTTTTTTACTTCTTCAGCTAATTCTTTGTGTGTCCAATGGGTAATAGGGCGATCGTGATCCTCGGGGCTTTCACAGGCTAATGCTACGATTTGACACAGCTGTTCTGGCGTAAACGTATCGGGCGCACCTGAACGAGGAAGATCTTTTAGTCTCTCTCGGACCGGTTTATCCGCCATTTCATGCCAACGTGCTGTCCAATCCGTAACAGCATTCTTTCGAATTCCAAGATTTTGCACGATATCCTGGTGCTTCTCTCCCGCGCCCGCCAATAAAATAATCTTCGCTCGCAATACGATGCTCGCATTTTCTGCTTGTTTACGTGAAATTATTTCGAGCTCTTTACGTTCTTCCTCATCCAGGTTGACTGGATATTTTGGCCTTCTCATCTCTTCCCCTTATACTGATGCGAATTTCTTCAGCCTTAGGTTATTGGATAGAGAGGGATTTGTTTAGCTTTTCTTTACTATTTAGGGTGCGTGGTACTAGTCAAGTTCGAACTCCTGCTGCCATTGCGTGTCGTTTTCCCAGTGGGGCTGATCGGTCTTCGCCAGCAATATATTCTCCAATACCAGATAATCCATCTCCGTGCGCATGAAGCAGCGGTAGGCATCCTCCGGTGATGCCACAATGGGCTCGCCGCGCACGTTGAAAGATGTATTCACCAGCACCGGACATGCCGTTTTCTCCTCGAAGCAATCCAACAATTGGTAAAAGCGCGGATTGGTTTCTCTGTGTACGGTCTGTATGCGGGCTGAATAATCCACATGGGTAACCGCCGGAATCTGCGAGCGCGATATGTTGAGCTTGTCGATACCAAATAGCTTGCTTTGCTCCTCACTCATCGGAAAGCACTTGTCGGCGGCCACGTTGGCCACAATCAGCATATAGGGACTGGCGCGATCATGCTCAAACCACTGAGTCACCTTGTCAGCCTTGACTGCCGGCGCAAAGGGTCTGAATGACTCCCGGTATTTTATCTTGAGATTCATGGTGGTCTGCATTTTCACTGAGCGTGGATCACCGATAATGGAGCGACCGCCGAGGGCACGGGGGCCAAACTCCATATGCCCCTGGAACCAGCCCACCACATTTTCGGCCGCCAGGATATCCGCCAACTCGGGCAGGAGCTGTTGATCGTCAACTTCACGGTAGACCGCACCGATAGAATCTAGGTAGCTACGGATTTCCGAGTTGCCAAAGCGGGGACCGAGGTAGCTACCCCGCATGGCATCACCCGCCTCAGCGGTGCGCGGATTTTCCAGGTACTCGTGCCAGATTGCCAGTGCCGCTCCCAAGGCGCCGCCGGCATCCCCGGCGGCGGGGTTGCACCCACACATCTTTGAACGGTCCTTCCCGCAGCAGGCGGCCGTTGGCAACGCAGTTGAGAGCCACACCACCCGCCAGGCAGAGGTAGTCCACATCCAGTTCCCGTTTCACGGTGTGGGCTAGCTTTAACACAATTTCTTCGGTCACGACCTGCACAGAACGAGCCAGGTCCATTTCTCGCTGGGTCACCTCGGACTCCGCACCCCGTGGCGGGCCGCCAAAGAGCTGGTCGAAGTGGCTGTTGGTCATGGTGAGGCCGGTGGCAAAATTGAAATATTTCATATTGAGACGGAAGGTGCCGTCGTCTTTCAAATCCAGCAAATTGTCGAGAATGGTGTCGACGTAGCGCGGTTCGCCATAGGGCGCCAGGCCCATCAATTTGTATTCGCCGGAGTTGACCTTGAAACCGGTGTAGTAGGTGAATGCCGAATACAGCAGGCCCAGGGAGTGTGGAAAGTCGACTTCCCAGGCCGGTTCGAGGCGATTATCCTCACCGAGCCAAACCGAGGATGTCGCCCATTCACCGACCCCGTCCAGGCACAAAACCCCCGCCCGCTGAAAGGGGCTGGGAAAGAACGCCGAAGCCGCGTGGGACTGGTGATGCTGGGTGAACATCAGCTGGGGCAGGCGGGGCTCGGGGATACCCCCAAGCGCCGACAGTTCCCGCTTCAGGGTCTTCTTCAGATATAGCTTTTCTTTTAACCAGATTGGAATTGCAGCGAGGAAAGATTTGAATCCGCGAGGGGTGTAGGCCAGATAGGTCTCCAACAGACGCTCGAATTTTACCAGCGGTTTGTCATAGAACACGACGTAGTCGACATCACCCATTGATACTCCAGCCTCGGCCAGACAGTATTCAACAGCGTGGCGCGGAAAACCCGCGTCGTGCTTCTTGCGACTAAATCGCTCCTCCTGGGCCGCGGCAATAATCTCACCGTCGACAACCAGGGCGGCAGCGCTATCGTGGTAATAGGCCGAAATGCCCAGTATGGATATTGTCACTCTGTTCTCAGGATGTTCTCAGGGCTCATGGATTCAAAAGCGCTATCAGGAACGCTATCTGCGTGATAAGAAGTCAATTTGGCTCGTAGGTCTACTGTAATATGAAGCGGAAACAAACAGTGCCTCATCGCCTTATTCCGGCAGTGATGCGGTGCAGGCATTATCAAGTGATGCCCGGCTTTCGTCAATATACTTATACGGACACCCTGAAACAGAGCTTTGAGCATCCGAATGCCCGCTTATTGGGTTTTTTGGTTGGGGCTGGGGCCGCTATATGAGATTTCTCAATAATGAAAGATTCCAGTCTCGAAAACATGCATGGCGTCGATGTGGACCCGGACATCTTGGATATTTGCCGCCAGTGCAATGTTCCCGGAACCTTCCACCAGATCGAAACGCTGGGCTCGCTAACCTTTTCCGACAAACATTTTGACCTGATAGTGGCCTATAGCATGTTTACGCATCTATCCGAGCATGTCCACCTGCATTAGGTGGCGGAGCTGTCGCGCGTCGTTTATTCCGGTAGATTGAAAGCAATCATTGAAGTGCCGCAGCCGATGTCAGCCTATTTCACCCTCATAGCCACTGAGCATAAACGGCTTCAAAAATTAGCAGCTCTAATTTAAAGACCTGAGTAGCCGTTTCAAAGCGGGACCACCAAAATCATTTCAGTATTTCTCGCTCTTGCGAGCCCTGCCTTGTAAAATACACAATTCTGGAAGCTACCCCACCATCAGAACAGTCATGAGCAATCAATTCTCACCAACTAAAGCCATCGCATTTTACTTACCCCAAT
>CBDUUA010000156.1:0-5558 GCA_965370135.1 uncultured Cellvibrionales bacterium | reverse complement strand
TCAGGCCAGCCAGCGCTTTCTGGGGTGTGGGAAGCTTATTCGAAAACAGCTTTGATGGTGTTCGGTTTTTAAATAGCTGAGCTCGGCCTGGTGCGCCTCGCACATCTCGCGGGCCAGGTACAGGCCCAGTCCGGAGCCGGTATTCTCAGTGGTATAGAAGGGCTCGAACAGCTTGCCTAGTTTGTCCTTGTCAATGCCCGGGCCTTGATCAATTATATCGAGCTGGGGCAAACCGCTAGATGAATCGATGTAGGCGCGCACCATCAGGGTAGAGCGGCCGGTGGCCTTGGCGCTGTAACGCAAACCATTGTCGAATAGATTGCTCACCACCTGGTCGAGCTGGGAGCGGTCAAAGGTGACCTCTATGGTCTGGCCGTTGCTGCGGAAGGTGATTTGTAGCTCATTAGCGGATTGGCTGCGGTATTGTTGGATAAACTGGATCAAGTAGCCATTGAGATCAAATTGTCGCGGCTTGGGGTTGTCGCGGCGCGATAGCGCCAATACGTTCTCCACCACCTGGTTTACCCGCGTAGACTGGGTGTTGATGATCTCGCTAAAGCGGCGATCGGCGTCGCAGAGCTGATGCGATTCGCCCAGCAATTGTGCCGCGTGGCTGATAGCGCCCAGGGGGTTGCGTATCTCGTGGGCAATACTGGCGGTGAGGCGGCCCAGGGAGCCGAGTTTGAGCGCCTGGGCCTGCTGCTTGACCATTCGGGTATCTTCAAGAAACACCAGGCTTTGACTGGATTCGCCGGCGCTGAGCGCAGTAAAACTGGCCTGTACCGCCGGGCCTGAGGCATGCACCTGAAACGGCGGTGGCAATTGCTTTGGATTGTGCGTCCACGCCTTCCAGGCATTGATTAATACTCTGGGAATCCCCTGGCCGGTCATATCTTCGATGGTGCCACTCATGCCCAGCAAGTTGCTGGCCGATTCATTGATCAGGAAAATCGAGCCGCTGTCGTCGATAACCACAATGCCGGTGCGCATGCGCTGAACGATTTTTTCATTGAGGCGTTGCAGGTCTTCAAGATCGGCCGCTCGCTGGCGCGCCAGTATTTCGTTGCGGGTGGCCCGGAATACCAGTCGCTGTACGGTAAAGGCGGTAATAAAGAAAACCAGGCCCAGGGTGCCGGCATTGGCCAGTTCGCTGGCGGGCACATTGTGCGACAGCACCCGGCTAATGGCCTGGCCGATAACCGATATCGTCGCCATCGCCGCCACCAGCAGGGACAGGCGAGTGGGCAGGATCATGGCGGAGCCGACGATGGCGAGGATAAACAAAAGCGTTAGCGGCCGGCTGTGAAAGCCACTGGCCTCTATCAGCAAATCGAGCGCCACAATGTCGACGATTGCCGCCGTGAACAGCAATAGTCGGGAGTGATCCAGTCGTCGAATGAGCGACCAGCCCAGCAGAGCGGTATTGACGACCGAATACGTCAGCAGGGTTACCAGAAACAGCTTTGGTTTGAGGTCGCCGACCAGGCGGGCATCGAGGGTGATATTAAAAAACACCAGCAGTAGCAGTGCGATGAGCAGGCGGTAGGCGCTCAGTACCGCGATCACATTGCGCTGCCTGATATTATCGCTATTGTGCGTCGGCATGGGCTGTTCCGGTTTCTGCTCGTATTCGGTTTTGCGCCATGTTTTGCGCCATGTTTGGTACAACGCTTTGCACTACGTTTTGCACTACAGGGCGGATTACAGGAAAATGCAGCTCGATTTCGACCGCTGCCGGCGGTTGTGTCTCTCCCCTCAATGAAGTGTAGCGAGTTATGAAAGAATTGACGATTATTAGCGCCCAGGTCAACCCTCTGGTAGGGGATGTCGACGGCAACTGCCAGCTGGTGCTGGATACTGTGGCGCCATTTCGAGGCGAAACCCGGCCAATAATTGTGGTATTCCCGGAGCTGACCCTGACGGGCTATCCGCCAGAGGATTTGTTGTTGCGAGCCAGCGTTGAATTGCGGGTGGAAAAAGCCATCGAGCGTTTGTGCCGCGAGTTGCCACCCGGGGTCTATGTACTGATCGGTTACCCTGCTATGAGTCCGGCGGGTTTGTGTAATGCCGCCGGTCTGTTCTATCAGGGCCGGGTGCTCGCACGCTACGCCAAGCAACTGCTACCCAATTACCAGGTATTCGACGAGAAGCGCTACTTCGTGCCGGGGGAGGATAGCTGTGTGGTTGATATAGCCGGTATCCCCGTGGCGATCACCGTCTGTGAAGATATCTGGCAGTCGGGGCCGAGCTATGATGCCCGCTGTGCAGGGGGCAAGCTGATGCTGAACATCAACGCCTCGCCTTTTAATATCGGCAAGCAACAGCAACGTATCGAGGTGGCTCGCCAGCGGGTAGCGGAGGGCGCGATGCCCATCGTCTACGTCAATCAGGTAGGCGGGCAGGACGAGCTGGTTTTCGACGGGGGTTCCTTCGCTCTCGACGGCGACGGCGAGCTCCGTTTCCAGGCGCCGGCCTACCAACAACACTGCGGCCGTCTGGAGGCGGTTTATGATGAAGCCCTCGGTCGCTGCGCCTTGCGCTCTGCCGAAGTCGTAGCCCCGCCGTCCAGGCTCGAGGGCATCTATCAGGCCCTGGTGCTGGGGGTGCGGGATTACGTCAATAAGAACCATTTCAAAGGGGTGGTGCTGGGCCTGTCCGGCGGTATCGATTCCGGCCTGACCCTGGCCGTGGCGGTGGACGCCCTGGGCCGCGAGCGGGTATCGGCGGTGATGATGCCCTTTCGCTACACCTCGCAGATGAGTCGGGATGATGCCGCGGAGCAGGCCGATAGCCTGGCGGTAGAGTACCGATCAATACCGATTGAACCGATGTACGAGGCCTTTATGGCGGGCTTGGAGCAGGAGTTTGCCGGCACCCGAGTGGATACCACCGAAGAGAACCTGCAGGCGCGCTGTCGAGGCGTGTTGCTGATGTCCATTTCCAACAAAAAGGGCTGTATGGTGCTCACCACCGGCAATAAGAGCGAGATGGCGGTCGGTTATTCCACGCTCTATGGGGATATGGCCGGCGGCTACGATGTCTTGAAAGACGTGCCGAAAACCCTGGTGTTTGAGCTGGCTCGTTATCGCAATACCGTGTCGCCGGTGATTCCCGAGCGGGTGATCGAGCGCCCTCCCTCAGCAGAGCTGGCGCCAGACCAGAAAGATGAGGACAGCCTGCCGCCGTATCCGGTACTGGATGCCATATTGGAGCGCTATATCGAAAGAGACATGAGTGCCGCGGCTATCATTGCCGATGGCTACGATGAGGCGACGGTGGTTCGGATTATCCGGCTGGTCGACATCAACGAGTACAAGCGTCGACAGGCGCCACCGGGGGTGCGCATTACCCGCCGGGGCTTTGGTCGGGATCGCCGCTACCCGATCACCTCGGGTTGGCATATCGGGGACTAGGACTGCCTGGCGTACAACACTTTTTGTTGTTAACGATCGTTAAGGTGGTTCCCTTAAAAGTGCTCGTATTTCTTTTTATAGTTAATCTCCCTGGGAGACTGGCGACCAACCAGGCCCAGGGTAATGCGGGATACCCAGGTGGGTTTGACGCCTTTTGCGGTATAAGCCGGAATAAAGTTGCCGTTCTTATCGAGGTTGGGGTGATCGGGATAGTTGTCCCTGAGCACGATAAGGCTGTCATTCGCCAGATCATCCAGCTCGAGCAGCAGGTATGACTGCACTATGATGGCAAGCGCGTCCGGCACTGAAGGCGATTGCGGGAAGTTCTCGACCACAAAGCGGCCGCGATTGAGGGCGCCAATAAAAGCTCGACGCCTCAAGTAGTAATTGGCGACATTGATTTCATAGCGCGCCAGCAAGTTGCGCAGATGAACCATTCGGTAGCGCGCGTCAGGGGCATATTCGCTATTGGGAAAGCGCGTGACCAACTGGGAAAAGTCGTTAAAAGACTGCCGCGCTGCCCCGGGGTCTCTTTCAGTCAGGTCCGTGCTGCTAAAACGCTCAATAAGCCCCTTGCCTTCATTGTAGTTGGCCAGACCGCGCATATAGTAGGCGTAGTCGACATTGGGATGTTGTGGGTGCAGGCGCACAAATCGTTCAGCGGTCTCGATAGCGGCGGCATTATTGTAAATCTTGTAATAGGCGTAGACCAACTCCAACTGCGCCTGCTCCGCATAGGGGCCGAAGGGGAAGCGGGCTTCGAGCATTTGCAGGCTTGAGATCGCCTGGCCATAGTTTTGGCTATCTAATTGCATGGTGGCGGCTTCGTAGAGAGCCTGTTCTGACTGATTTTCAGGAACTTCTTCCTTGGAGGCGCAGGAAAAGAGAAAAAGAGTGCCGGCCAGGAGCGCGGCGGTGCATAGATTGCGGGACAAGTGCGACATGGATTGGGTTCGTGTATTTCGATAGGGTTTAACGGAGCGCCATTTAAGCATATTGTGGACGGTAGCCCAAGTCGCTGCAAGCTCATACAATATCCCTATGCTATCCCTATGCTTAGGATGATTTCCAGGATGAATGATCAATTGACACAACAGGCATCGGTGTCGCCGGCTGAAAGCGGCAAGCGCTTCGACCAGGTGGCAGCGCTGCTGTTTGACGAATTCTCCCGCACCCGCCTCAAATCCTGGATTCTTTCGGGGCAGCTACTGGTGAACGGCGAGCGACGCCAGCCGCGGGACAAGCTATGGGAAGGAGATCAACTGCTGTTGGCGGCGACCCTCGAACCCGAGCTCGACTGGCAGCCGGAAGCCATCGAGCTGTCGATCGTTTACCAGGATGAAACGCTGCTGGTGCTCAATAAGCCCGCGGGCCTGGTGGTGCACCCCGGCGCGGGACATCGCGACGGCACCCTGCTCAATGGCTTATTACACCATTGCCCCTCGCTTGCTCAGCTGCCGCGGGCCGGTATTGTGCACCGGCTCGACAAGGACACCAGCGGTTTGATGGTGGTGGCCAAGCAGTTGTCGAGCCACGCCCATCTGGTTGCCCAGCTACAAGCGCGCACGGTCAAGCGACAATACCAGGCGCTTATCTGCGGATCCCCGGTAACCGGAGGCACCGTCAATGCCGCCCTGGGGCGGCACCCGACCCAGCGAATTAAAATGGCGGTATTGGAAAATAGAGGAGAGATTAGGGGAGAGGGCAGGGGCGAGGGCAGGGGGGATGGTCGGGGTAAGGAGGCCATTACCCGCTACCGAGTGTTGGAGCGTTTCCCGGGGCATACGCTGGTGCAGCTGGATCTGGAAACAGGTCGCACCCATCAAATTCGAGTTCATATGGCCTGGCTCGGTTATCCGCTGGTGGGTGATCCGGTCTACGGTGGCCGCCTCAAGCTACCGAAGGGCGCCACGGCCGGCTTGCTGGAGGCACTGCGTGCTTTCAAGCGCCAGGCGCTGCATGCGGCGAAGCTTGGGCTGATCCACCCAGCCAGTGGTGAGTCCATGCAATGGCAGGTGCCGATGCCCGAGGATATGCTGGAATTGCTGGAGTTTCTGCGTCAGCAAAGCGCTCTATAAATACGAGCATAAATACGAGCATGAACATGAACGCGAGCATCGATGGTGACTGGGTGGTTCCGGATTG
>CBDUUA010000155.1:0-5578 GCA_965370135.1 uncultured Cellvibrionales bacterium | reverse complement strand
AGGGGTTCCGGGGGTGGCTCATCCACAGCAGGGGTGCCGACATAGCGCAATTCCGAGGCCCGGAGTTCATTGATGGTGAACTCCAGTCCCAGCAGCGCGTGAGGCGACCAGTCGAATACCAGTTGCTCGATCTCTATCTTGCCTGTGCCCCAATCGATATTTACATTGGCGAGCACCAGACGATCCAGAAGATGGCCCTGGCTATGTTCCACTTTGACCAGTCCCCGGGAGACCGACTGCAACCAGTTCAGGCTGGTGATAGTTCCGGCCTCGGTGCCCAGCAGAAATCCCGCAGCCGCCAGCGGTAGTACAAGTAACAGCAGCAACAACGACAATAGCCAGAGGGCGAAGCGCTTCCATCCAGCTGCGGAATCCAGGCTCATAATGCCGCTCCAAAACCGAGGTGGAGGATGACATCGCCCAGACTCAAGTCATCGTTACTCACGGGCCAGGCAAGATCCAATCGCAGGCTGCCGAAATCCATCAACCAGCGAAAGCCGGCGCCGGCACCGACATGAATGTCGTCCAGAGAATCGTTATAGGCATTGCCGGCATCGACAAAGCCTGCCACCAGCCAATGCTTCTTCACCCGGTGATTGTACTCGCCCCCTGCAACCAGCAGGTTTTTGCCGCCGACCACATTGCCGTTTTCATCCTCCGGCCCGAGTGACTTGTAGTCGTAACCGCGAATGGTGGTGTCGCCGCCGGCGAAGTATCGCAAGGAGGTGGGGTATTGCTCAAAAAATTCCACCGCGGCGGCGCCAAACTCGCCGTGTATTTTAAATCGCCCGTTCTCTCCCAGCGGCAGTAGATACTTGCCTGCGACTTGTAGTCGCAGATAACTGGTGTCTGACACCAGCGCCGAGCTGGCCGCGCGCACTTCAAACTCCAGGTGTTGACCCCGCTGTGGAAACAGTGCGTAATCCAGTTCGGTAAAGCGCCTGCTAAAGCCGATGGAAAGCAGCCGGGTCTGCACCGCGGGGTCATCCCGCACCTCGTAATCCTCGGCCCTGAGTTCCAGGAATGCCTTGTAAAAACGCCGGTCGTCCATACTGCGACGAATGAAGGCAAACTCCCCGTCCAGGGTGTCGCGGCGGGTATCAGATGTCTCCTCGTACTCGTATTGGGCAGATGGGGACAGGCGGTCAGTGAGGGGGTTCCTGATGGGTACGAAATAGGCTCCCCTGAGGGTTCTGCGAACGGGCGAAAGCCGCAGAAAAACATCTGAGTGGTGCCCCGCGCGGTTGATGCGCCGGTGGATCCAGCGAGCGGATAGCCGCGGTCCCACATCGGTTTCGTAACCAAATCCGAAGGAGTAGCGATTTCGATTGCTGGGCTCAAGAATGACGTCCATGGGCACCCGGCCGTCCTCCACCTGGTCGAAGTGGGGCTCCACTGTCACTGCCGAGGCCCAGTCGGTGATTTGCAGGCCTTGCTGAAAAGCGATCACCTCATCGACAATGTAGGGATCGCCGGGCTTCAGGGTGACGGTTTTTTGCAACAATTTCTGCTTGAGAATATCCTGCTGGAAGCGAACCTCTCCGTAGTAGTAACGCGGGCCGGTGTCTACGATCAGGTTTATAGCCGCAGTGTTTGCCCGTGGGTCGACCTCTACCCGTGCGTACGACGGACTGGCCTTGGCATAGCCCAACTGCTCCGCTGCAAGCACCAAACCTGATTTTGCGTTCTCGTAAGCCAGGTGATCCAGGGAGTCGCCGATTCCCAGGGGGAATGACTGTACCGCCATTGCCAGTTCAGCGGCATCAGCACCTTCGCCGGTATATTGTAGGTCTATGATGGCTACACGCACCGGCTCTCCCAGGGTAACCTGGTAGCTGGCGAGCCAACGGCCATCTATCTGTTCCAGCGTGCCCTGCACCTCCACATTGTAATAGCCAAAGGGTTCCAGTGCCGTGCGAATCTCGGTGGGGGCATCGTCGTGCAGCAGCTGAACCCAGCGCGCGGTCAGGGACTCGTCCGATTTGCGTTGTTGCAGGCTGAGATAGGCGCGCACGTTGTTGAGTAGCTCGCCTTTGACGCCCCGTACTTTTACGCTGACATTGACTCCAGCCACACAGACCTGGCAGAGCGCAGTCGCCAATAGCAGTAGCAGCAGTCGCCCGCGCACATGGCGGCACCACGCGATCACCCTGGATCGATTCGGGCTGTGGGGTCTATTCGTCATCGATTTGCGCGGTTATCTAATAATGCCTGCACTGTTTTTTAGCGCATGGCTGTTTATCGGCGCATGGCTGTTTTTCGGCACACGGCTGTCTTCCGGCACATGGCAGTGTTTCAAAGCGTCAGCCTGACTTTCACAATACTGTCATCATCGGGCACATCGCTCTGGATAAAACCCAGTGATTTGCTCAGTTTCAACATCGGCTCATTGTTTTTCAGAACATCGCCGTCCAGTTCCTTGATGCCGGCCTGGCGGGCATAGTCGATAATGCGCTGCATCATTGTCGTGCCCAGGCCTTTGCCGGTCATGATGCCGCCAATGATAATGGCGAACTCTGCCCGATCCCGATTCGGGTCTGCGGCCAGTCGCACCACGCCATAGATAGGAGATTTGCCCGGAATGCCCGGTTCAGTCAACACCAGCGCCATCTCCCTGTCATAGTCCAGTTGGGTGAGGCGAGCGGCCATCGTGTGGCTCAGCTTTTTGATCGGGGTAAAAAATCGATAGTAGATTTCTTCCGCTGTCAGTTGGGCAAAAGACTCATGCAAGGAGGGTTCGTCCTCGGGCATGATTGGGCGAAGCAGCAACTCACTACCATCGCGGAGGGGGATAATCTCCTCCAGTTCTTTAGGGTAGGGCTTTATTGCCAATCGCGCCGACGGCGGCAGATCCGTCGGCTCGATACGAATACTGGCATCCAGTGCCAGCACCCCCGACGCATCGTAAAGCAAGGGGTTGATATCCAGTTTCACTATTTCGGGGTGATCGATAATCATCTGCCCGACCTTGATCAGGCTCAGTGCGATCGCATCCATATTGACCGCGGGTCGGTTGCGGCGCCCGGCCAGCAGCTTGTAGATGCGGGTGTGCTCGATCAATTCCCTGGCCAGGTGCATATTGAGCGGCGGCAGACCCAGGGCCTTGTCATCGATCACGTCTACTTCGGTGCCGCCCTGGCCAAACAGGATTATCGGCCCGAATTGCGGGTCAGTGACCATACCGATAATCAGCTCATAGGCATCGGCGCGCCGCACCATTGGCTGTACGCTGAACCCGGTGATGCTTGCATTGGGCATAGACGCAGTCACCCTGTCGATCATGGCCTGGGCTGCCGTTGTCACCGCAGCCGCCCCGAGCAGGTCAAGAGCAATATAATCGGCATGGGGTTTGTGACTTACCTCCGGGGAGATGATTTTCAATACCACACTGCTGCCCAGATCTGCGGCAATGGCGCCCGCCTCCTCGGGGCTGTGGGCTGTTCTGGTGGTCACTATGGGTATCTCATAGGCTTCCAGCAGAGCCTTGGATTCCGGTTCTGTCAGCCAGTTCCGCTGCTCACTCAGGGCTCTGTCAATCAATTCGCGCGCTGCGACCGTGTTTGGGGTGAACTGCTCCGGAATTGACGGCGGAGTTTGTATCAGTAATTCTCCTCCCTGGCGGTAGCTCACAGTATGCATAAAAGCTGTTATCGCATGCTTCGGCGATAGGTAGGTCGGAATATGCTTGAGAGCAAACTGGCGCCGTGCCTTTTTGGCAGTACCGCCGCCGATCCAGCTGGTAAAAATGGGCCGCTCGTGTCTTGCCTTGGTGTTGATTATTGCGTGCGCCGCCTCTGTGGACGATGCCAGTGCGCTAGGGCAATTTAACGCCAATACGGCGTCGATGCCGTCATCGGCGACCAGGGCTTGCAAGGCGTCGGCGTAGCGCTGGCCTGTGGCATCGCCAAGAATATCAACCGGGTTTCCTCGGGACCAGCATTCGGGCAGCACCTCGTCGAGGTTTTGGATGGTCTGTTGCGACAGCTCTGCCAGGCTGCCACCGAGCTCAATCAGTGCATCGGCGGCCGTCACGCCCATACCGCCGCCATTGGTGATAATAGCCAGTCTGTCGTCCGCCGGGGCCTGCAATAGCGACAATGTCTGCACGGCATCAAACATTTCCTCCAGACTGTAGACGCGCAAGATGCCGGTGCGGCGAAACGCCGCATTGTACACGGCGTCTGAACCGACCAGCGCCCCGGTATGGGAAGCAGCGGCAAGGGCTCCGCCTTCGAAACGCCCGGCTTTGAACACGATCACGGGCTTGGTTCGCGCCGCCACCCGGGCAGCCGACATAAACTTGCGGGCATCGGTGACGGCCTCGAGGTAGAGCAGGATGGCGTCAGTATCGTTATCCATGGCCAGGTAATTCAGCATATCGCCAAAATCGACGTCGCACATGCCGCCCAGGGAAACGACATGGGTAAAACCGATGTCCATGGGCTGCAACCAATCAAGGGCAGAGCTGATCATCGCTTTGGACTGGGTTACCATTGCCAGTTTGCCGGGTTTGGCTTGGAGGTGAGCAAAACTGGCGTTGATGCCGAGACCTGGTATCTGGATGCCAAGGCCATTCGGCCCTATAAATCGCAGCAAGTGGGGTTTGGCAGCGTCCAGCAATTGCTGCTGTAGTTTTTTATCCCACCAAGCCTCCGCCTCGGAGAAGTCCGCAGTAACGATAACGACGCCTTTGGTGCCCGCCCTGCCCAGCCTGCTGACCAGTTTGGGCACGCTGGCCGGGGGCGCTACAATAATTGCCAGCTCGGGAGTTTTCGGCAATTTGCCGAGGGAGCGATAACACTTCGAGCCGGATATCTTCTTGTGGTCCCGGCTGACCAGCATTATGCGCCCTTTATAGCCGCCGTTGAGCAGGTTTTTTGTCAGCACCCCAGCTATTGTGCCGGACTTTTTGCTGGCGCCGAACAGGGCGATCGATGCGGGCTGGAACAATGCGTCAAGATTGCGAGTGGTCATAGATCTGAGGCTCCATTTTATTTCCGGAAACCATATACTATTTGAGGTCGCGAGGGAATAATTGAGCGCTGACTATCGATCACTGACCATTGATCACTGACAATTGGAATGCCTGAAAATGCCTGCTGAACACTACCACACCCGAATTTACCTGGCCGTTTGCGCCGTTATTGCGGGGCTGATTTATTTGCTTTCGCCGATACTGGCGCCTTTTCTCATCGCCGCATTCCTGGCCTATCTGGGTGATCCCCTGGTTGACCGGCTGGAGTCGCGGGGCATGGGGCGCACCACCGGAGTGGCTATCGTATTTTCCGCGATGACGGTGTTTGGCGTGGTCGCCCTGCTGTTAACGGCGCCCTTGATCGAAAGCCAGGTCAGGACATTGATCAAGGGAATACCGCAATTCGCTGCCTGGCTCAATGGCGATGTGGTGCCTTTTCTTGAGTCGCTATTGGGTCTTGAACTGGCCAGTATCAACGTCGGTACGCTCACCGGCGCCGCCGCTGAGCACTGGGATCAAATAGGCGGTATCGTCGGGGTGCTGGCAAACTGGCTCGGCGATTCGACACAGCTGATGCTGAGCTGGTTGGCGTTTGCCACCATC
>CBDUUA010000154.1:0-5627 GCA_965370135.1 uncultured Cellvibrionales bacterium | reverse complement strand
CGATCCTCCTGATTCGATACTACAGCACACCGGCATCAAAAGCCGATGCTTCCAGCTCAGCCGTGGTGCCGTAAAACTGACAGAGCGCCAGCCGGAAACACACGGCCCTGGCAGGCAAACCCAAGCGGCAAAACTGCAGTAACTCGCGATAAATGGCCTGCTTGAATCCACTGTTATCAAACTCCTGAGCAGTCAAATTATCGTCACTGGCGCGGAATCGAAAATCACAGGCCGCAGCTAAGATCCACTCCAGCGCCTGGGGTTTGGCCTCGACCTTTTCGAAACTGGCTTGCTGCGAGGGACTCCTGCCATCGCCGTAGTACCAGTAGCCATAGTCGACCTGCTGCCGACGCGGTTCTCCCGCTATGCTCCAATGAGCGATTTCGTGCAGTGCGCTGGCAAAATAATCCTGCCTGAATACAATTCGATGCAAGCCCTGATCCTTGCCGGCAGGCAGATAGATGGGCTCGTCACCACCCGCCAGCAAGCAGGTGTGGTAACTGCCCCGAAATAACCGATCAAACAGCACGCACAAATCACTGGCCAGATGCCCACCGGTGCCGGGCACCTGGAACTGAGCAGCATTATTCACTGGCACTCCCGCCCCCAGCCTGCTCCCGTACCGGCCCGACATCCATTACACACACCCTATTAATCAATGTAGGCAGCCAATCTTCCCATGTTGCCGGCATTGATCTCGTTGTGCCTGCTTGCCAAATACCTTCCATAGAAGAATCGTCACTCTTTGATGCGCCAGCTTTATTGTTTGCGAATGGTGTAGTAGAAGGTATTGTTCTCGACATGCTGCTCGAGCAAGTCGTGACCGAGAAACGCGCAGAATTTTGGTATATCTCTCTGGGTCGAGGGATCGGTCGCCAGGACTTGCAGCAAAGCCCCGGCATCGATTTCCCGCATCTTGCTGTGGAGCAACATCACCGGCTCGGGGCAGAAGAGACCGGTGGCATCCAGGATTTCGTCTGGCGGTTGTGACATAGTAATAGCTGTCGCTAGGGCGTGGCGGGGCTCGCCATTTTAAGTCAATTCGCAGGCACTGAACAGAACTGGCGACTCAGAAGCGTTTATACTCTCCCTTGGCAAAAACCGCATACCGCAACAGGCAGTCGCCATGGATACCAGGGCGTTTACATACCCGGGTCAATGCCCCGAGGTACTCGATCAGCAGGCAATGCATTTGAGCTTTCAGCTATTGCGCACGGGATATCCAGCACTGGCGCTGAGCATACGCAACGCCGTCGCCGTCAGCGGCGGTTCGCTGCCGCTATCCACCACTGCCCTGTCTACAGGATGCGTTCACGACATCGTAGCCGCCCTGTCCCACCGCAGTAAAAACGAGGATCTCGCCTCTGCAACGAATGAGCTGGTGACAGTTCGAAAACTGCTGCTGATTTGGATGGAGCATGAACAGCAGCAACAAGCAGGCCACGGCGGATAAAGCACCGAACGAAACCGACTGCAGCATATAAAGTCTCGTCATCAGCCAGTTGTGAGTTGCTCCTGCGTCATCAGACTGACACCCTGGGTCTGCTGGTCAAAAACGATGGCGATCTCACCCCGCCCCAACTGCTGCCGTAGCTGGCGAACTTTGTCCTTGAGCGAAACTTCGCTAGCACCATAATCAGTGCCGTCTCGCGTCGCGAATTCCTCAAGCAATCCACTCAGGGCGGGCGCTGACAGTTGCTCAGGGGTGATACGCAGCATTAAAGACTCCGGGATAAGCGCACAATTCACAAATGACATCAAGGACAGGTTTTTGCTAGTGTAACACCGGTTGTTCAGGATGAACGATCGGTATTGAAAGCCTTTAACCCTAAATCAAGGATGATAATCATGAAGAAAATTCCTCTCTCCCCCCGCGCCGGGCTTGCTTTAAGCCTCTCATTACTGAGCCACACCCTTGGCGCCGCCCCCATTAACCCCGGGGACATCATTGTCAGTGAAATTCTGGCCAACCCCGCTGCAGTGGCCGATAGCGCCGGCGAATGGTTCGAACTCTACAATACCAGTGCCATTAACATCGATATCAATGGCCTGGTATTGCGCGACAATGGCAGCAACAATCACACCATTGCCAGCTCAACGCCGCTGCTGATCGCCCCGGGAGCGTATCGAGTCCTGGGCCGTAGTGGTGATAGCGCAGCCAATGGCGGCTACCTGCCAGACTACGTCTACAGTAACTTCAGCCTGTCGAACAGCAGCGACGATATTATTCTCGAGTCGAACGGTATCGAGATATTTCATCTCAGCTACAGCAGCGCCGACAACTTTGGCCAGGCGGGTGTCAGTATGGCTTTAAGCGAGATACCCGCTGCTATCAGTGCAGCAGACTATCAGCCCAGCGGGCCTGAAATCGTGTTTGGTGATGGCGATCGCGGCAGCCCCGGCACTGGCAAGCTCGGCAGCACAAACGCTGTCAGCGATGTGCCCTTGCCTGCCGGCGGCTTGTTATTTTGCTCGAGCCTGGGCTTGCTAGCCGGGATAAAGCGGCGTCGATCCGCTTAAGGCCTGTTCGCAAGAGTGGTGTGCAAACACTGCTCTTGCCTATTCGCTTGCGCGAGGCTTGCGGAACTTCAAAGTCATTCGATCGCTCTCTCCGATGGCAAGATAGACCGCGCGATCCGTGTCGCCACCCCGCAGTGCCGGTGGTAAACTCCAGACCCCTTTGGGGTGATGGCTATTGTCCTTGGGGTTGGCGTTGACTTCACTGCTGGCAACATACTCAAAACCTGCCTTTGCGGCCAGTTGCACCACCCGGGCCTCGGTCACATAACCCGAGCTGATCATATCCGCATCCGTGGTTCCGACAAGCGCCCGGTGCTCAACCACACCCAGCAAACCCCCGGGCTTGAGCGCATCATACATCGCAGTAAAAACCGCGTCCGCGCTACCCGCTTTGAGCCAGTTATGTACATTGCGGAATGTGAGTACGCGGTCGGCACTCGCTGCCGGGGCAATAGCCGTTAGTGCCGGGGGCTCCAGCACCGTCACCACCACTCGATCATAGTAATCCGGCGCCGCCGCCAGTTTAGTATCAAAGCGCTCTCGCGCATTCTGAAAGAACGGCACTCTGGAATCCCGCCCCCAGTGGGCGCAAATCAACTGGCCCTGCTCGCGCAACAATGGCGCCAGTATTTCAGTATACCAGGCGTTTGGGCCCGGCCAGATTTCCACCACCGTGAGCTGGGGAGCGAGCTCGAAAAAAGCCAGGGTCTCAGCCGGGTGTCGATACCGATCTCGTGCACTGTTGCCGTCCGCTCGCAATTCACTACTGAGTATCGGCGCCAGCACCGCTGTCATTGGTTTGTCAGCGGCAAAGAGAGATACCGATACCGCGAGCAGTATGCCCAGTAGTACCAACCCCGAATCAAGCCTGTGTATGCTCATGGTTGAAGCCCTTTTAATTAACGATGATGCCGCGGTCTGGGCCAGGCTCTGGAAGACCCAGGTCAATCTCGGCATCGTGCCTTACTATATGTTTGTCGAGCGGGATACCGGCGCCCATCACTATTTCGAGGTCCCCCTGTTTCGCGCCTGGAAAATATACCGCGAAGCACAGCAACAGGTGTCGGGGATAGCCCGCACTGCTCGCGGACCGTCCATGAGCGCCAATCCGGGCAAGGTTGAAATCCAGGGAATAGCTGAGGTTTACGGAGAAAAGGTTTTTGTACTGCGCTTCATCCAGGGTCGCAATCCCGACTGGGTTCAGCAGCCATTTTTTGCCCGCTTCGATGAGCGCGCCAACTGGCTGGATCAGTTAAAACCTGCCTTCGGCGAGAAAAAATTCTTTTTCGAGTAGCTGGCACCCCGGAGTAGATCAATCGCGATCTGTCCCGGACATTTGCTCTTGAACCCGGGCCGCCATCGCATCCAGGCCGATGTAACGCACGTCTTTGCCCAACACCAAATAGATAACATACTCGGCGATATTGCGAGCAATATGTCCCACCCGCTCCAGGGAACGCAAGACCCAAATCACATTGAGTGAGCGTGTAATCTGCCGCGGATCCTCCTTCATATAGGTGGCCATATCAGCCATAGCCGTGTTGTACTCACGATCCACGAACTTATCTTCCCTGACTACCGACAAGGCCAATTGAGTATCGTGCCGGGCAAGAGCGTCGAGGGCATTGTGCAACATGTCCGCCACACGTTCACCAATATGACGTATTTCCACATAGCCCTTCGCCGGGGCGCCATTTTCGCTGAGCTGTATCGCCTGGCTGGCGATTTTAGCGGCCTCATCCCCCACCAGCTCAAGATTGGTATTCAGCTTGCCAATAGCGATGACCAGGCGCAAGTCCCTTGCAGCGGGTTGACGTCGCGCCAGGATACGGGCACATTCTTCGTCAATCGCCACTTCCATGGTGTTAACGGTTTTATCAGCATCGCAGACATCCTGGGCCAGAGCGCTATTGCCCTCGACCAGTGACTCTAATGCCTGCGCCACTTGCTTCTCAACCACTCCGCCCATCTCGAGCAAGTGGGTTTTAACTTCATCCAGTTCAAGATTGTATTGCCTGGATATATGCTGAGAATACCCTTGCCCAAGCATCGCCCTGCCCCTCTTTAGCCATCATATCCATCAGCCATATCGGCCGGTAATATAGTCTTCGGTTTGTTTATCGACGGGATTGGTAAACACGGTGTCGGTGTCACCATACTCGATCAGTTTACCCATATACATAAATGCGGTGAAATCTGATACTCGAGCGGCCTGCTGCATGTTGTGGGTAACAATAAGAATGGTGTATTTCGATTTCAGTTCGTAAATCAACTCTTCAATTTTAAGCGTCGATATGGGGTCGAGCGCCGATGCCGGCTCATCAAGCAACAGCACTTCAGGCTCTACCGCAATGGTCCGCGCGATAACAAGGCGCTGCTGCTGTCCTCCCGATAGCGCCAGAGCGTTCTCGCCCAGGCGATCCTTAACCTCATCCCACAGTGCCGCCGAGCGCAGGGACTGCTCCACAACTTCATCGAGTACGCGCTTGTTATTGATACCCTGGATGCGCACGCCATAAGCGATATTTTCATAAACCGTTTTGGGAAACGGGTTGGGTTTTTGAAATACCATACCCACCCGCCGCCGCAACTGCGGCACATCCACCGAGAGATCATAGATATTCTTGCGCTCCAACAGGATGCGCCCCTCGATGCGACAACCGTCTATCAAATCATTCATGCGGTTAAAGCAGCGCAGCAGCGTAGACTTACCACAACCACTGGGGCCAATAAACACGGTAACCCGCTGCCTGGGGAGTACCATGTCGATATCAAACAAAGCCTGCGCGGTACCGCCATAATAGAGATTCAGGTTCTCTACCTGTAAATAAGATGCCAGCTCGGCGGGCTGATTCCCGGCATGACCATGCTGGCTGGTCAGATCGATGCCATGGCTGTGACCAAGCTGCTTTCCCCGGGCTCCGACCTGGGCTTCGACTTGGGCTTCGACCTGGGCTTCAACTATAGAACTTTCAGACATGGATTTTTCCATACAGCAGCGTTATTTATCGTTCATGTCATTCATATCGTTCAATAGGTATCGTTCAAAATTTATAACTCAAGTGTCTTGTATTTCTCTCGCAGCCGGTTGCGGATACGGATAGCGC
>CBDUUA010000153.1:0-5647 GCA_965370135.1 uncultured Cellvibrionales bacterium | reverse complement strand
CAAGAGTGCAGCAAGGAGAAGGATCGATGAGCAGCAATAACACATCCCTACAATACCTCGACAAGGCCATGGGCACCCTGCGCAACCTGGGACTGGTGCCCGATGATGCCTCCAGTCAACGGGATCCGATGGTAGCGCTGCTGGGCCAAATCAGCGATCTCGATGAAGCAAAGATCATCGCCATTACCCGCACCCTCAGCCAGAGCTCCCTGTTTAACGAAGTGGTGCGAGAACAGATTGGCGGCATGGATATCGCCGATCGCTACCAGGACATTACCGAGTCTTTCAACAGCATCCGCGATGACGCCAAATCCATGGTGGATCAAATGGAGGACGGCAAGCTCGACACCTTTGAGCGCATCTCCAATGTATGGATGAAGGCTACTCGCGGCGACATCGCCAGCCGCTTCGACAAGATCAAGGACACCTACCTGGAGGTCACTGAATCCACCCAGGATCAGATCCAGCGCGAGCAGCTTATCCTGGACGCCTACCGGGATTACCGCGGCGCCCAGAAGCAGGCTGAGATCCTGGCATTGGAAGTGCTGCAAGTAGCGCAGGGCAAGCTCGACCAGGCCAAGGCCGAAGTCCACACCGCCATCTCCGCCGTAGACAACGACAAGGCTGAAGACCCGGTGGGCCGAGCCCGACTGGAAATGACCCGGGACGAGCGCGTGCGCGATCTGCAAAATGCTGAAAAGCGTTACCAGATCGCCAAGGATCTATCGGACAACCTGACCATCAGCTACAACACCTCCGAGGTAGTGATGGCTCGCCTGCTGCAGACCACCAATGCCAAAGAGCGGATCTATCAGCAGGCGGTGAGCTTTTTCAGCACCAACGAAACCGTACTCACCGCCTTGAGCGCCTCCTTCACCGGCCTGTTTGGCCTGCACGAAAGCACCCAAACCCTGGAGGCGATGAAGGAGGGCGTCAGCCAGTCACTGGAAGTCCTTGCCGAGATGGGCGGCAAGGTACAAGAGGCGGCAATACGAGCCGGCTACGGCCCCACCATCCGCGCCGATGCCGTCAAGAAGCTGGTCGACTCCGTGGTCAACTACCAGACGCGATCCCACGAAATCATCGAGGAAATGCGGGTGCAAAGCACCGCCAATGCCGAAGAGATTCGAGTCGCGGTTGAGGGTGGCAAACAGCGTATGGCTCGCCTGGCCGAGCAGGGCAATGCTCTGCTCGACGACTCATGAGTGAGCAGGCCGCGGGTTTTGCCAAGCAACCACTCGATGACGTTATGCTGGCCATGGATGTGGTCGATACCCTGCGGCACCGACGCCAGCTGGTCGAACATGAACTGGCATCGGAAGACCGCGACCAGCAGCTGATCGAGCGGCTGCGCAAGATCTACACCGCCCAGGGTATCGAGGTTTCTGATCGCGCCTTGCAGGAAGGCGTCACCGCGCTGAAGGAAGATCGCTTCGTCTACAAACCGCCAAAGGCCGGGTTTTCCCGCTGGCTGGCCGGCCTCTATGTCAGCCGAGACCGCTGGGGCAAATGGCTGTTGGGCGGACTCGCGGTACTGGCCATTAGCGCCACCGCTTACTATTTTACCGTGCTCGCCCCCCGCGCAAGCTTGCCCGACCGACTGGAGACACTGCACAGCCAGGTGCTGCAAGTCGCCCAGTCAGATCAAATCGACGACCAGGCCGATGAAATTTTTGCGCGAGCTCAAATCGCCATCCGTGAAAATGATAGCCATACCACACAACAGGCCATGACCGAACTGAGCGACTTGCGTGCCGCCCTCGAGCAGACCTACACCCTGCAAATTGTCAATCGCCCGGGACAACAGTCCGGCGTCTGGCGGGTGCCGGAACTCAACCCCTCAGCACACAATTACTACATCGTGGTCGAGGCCATCGGTTCAACCGGTGAGCAGTTGAAGGTCAACGTCACCAATGAAGAAACCGGCCAAACTGTGCGCACGGCTATGTGGGCAGTGCGAGTCGACGAGCGGGTATTCAAGCAAATTGCCGCCGACAAGCAGGATGATGGCATTATCCAAAACAATCGCTTTGGGGAAAAACGCCGGGGCTACCTGAAACCCGAGTATGCGTTCCCCACCTCAGGCGCCGTATTAACCGACTGGTAAGGGAACCACCATGATACCCGGACGTCAGACACTGGGCTCCATCGATGCAGCCCTGCACGAGCAACAGCAGAAAATAAAATTCGCCGATGGCCGCCTCGCCGTACTCGGTGGCAACTTGCTCGAACTCCAAAAAGCCCAGCTCAATCAATTTCGAGCGCTCGCCAGGGAGCGAGTCGACTACCTCGCCTCGGATAAATTGATGACCAGCTTCGATGAAGCTGAGCAACAGGTGCAGTCGCTGCTTGAGCAGCGAAAGACGTCGGCGCTCGAGCTCGGTCGCGAGATAGAGAACCTGGAGCAGCGCGGCCTGGTCCTCGAAAAGCTACGGTCCGAACAGGCCGATGCACTGGAGGAAGCAAGCATCCGGATGGATGACGCCGAAGCCGAGACCCAGCGGCGGCTGGATGCCAACCCCGACTACCAGAGGCAAAGAGACCGCGCCACGGAGGCCGAGCGCATCGCCCTGCACGCCAATGACAAGGCCAGCCGCAGCGAGCAGGAACAAGAGGACAAGGGCCAGTCGTACCAGGATGACCCCCTGTTTATGTACCTGTGGCAGCGCCACTACGGCACCACAGAGTATCATGCCAACCCCCTCGCCCGCATGCTCGACCGCGGGGTTGCCGGCCTAATCCGCTATGGCGATGCACGAGTCAATTATAAGCGCCTGCAGGAACTACCCCTGCGGCTGAGGGATCACGCCGATCGCTCGAAGGTCCAGTCCAGCGCCGAATACCAGCGATTGGAAACAATCGACGCTGCAGCGAGAGCCGCCGACGGCATCACTGCACTGGAAGAAGACGAAGCGGCAGAGCAGAAGAAGCTGGATGCCCTCGATGCCGATATCGAAACCCAGGAACAACACCACCAGCAGCTACTTGAGCGCCGGGAGCGCTTTGCCGCCGGCAAAGACCGGGAGTACCTGACCGTCATTGATTTTCTTAGCTCGGAATTTTCCCGGGACGATATCCAACAGCTGCGGCGGGAAGCACTGGCGACACCCTATCCGGAAGATGATGTCATCGTTGCTGGCATACTCGACGCAGAGCGCGAGAAACGGAATCTCGAGCACAGCCGCAGGGATATGAAACAACTGCTACAACAACAGCGGGCAAGACTCAAAGAACTGGAAGCAACCCGCGCCGAATTCAAACGGCGCCGCTACGACCATCCTCGCTCGGAATTTGCCGACGGCGCGCTGGTCGGTGTGGCGCTAAACAGCTTCCTCCAGGGTATGCTCAAAAGTGACTCCATGTGGGACGTGTTGCAAAAGCAACAGAGGCCCCGCCGGGGTCGGGTCAATCCGGGCTTTGGCTCCGGCGGCCTGGGTCGCGGCACCCTATGGGGCGGTAGCGGCCCGGGTCGCAAGCGTGGCGGCTCAGGGGGTGGTTTTCGTACCGGCGGTGGTTTCTAGCCTGTCGGATCATAGTGAGAAAAAGCGCTATTCCGCGCCAAAAGCATGGTCAAATACCTGCTGGTAGTGGGAGGCAAAGTGTACGCTCAAACCCTGCTTTAAGTAATCCGGCAACTCCTCAAAGTCGCGCCGATTGGGCTCGGGCAATATCACTTCCTTTAAACCGGCACGACGCGCGGCGATAATTTTCTCGCGAATCCCCCCCACCGGCAATACCTGGCCGGTCAGGGTCAACTCCCCGGTCATCGCCAGGCGGCGTTTCACTTGCTGCCCCCTCGCCAGCGACAATAGCGCGGTAGCCATGGTAACGCCGGCGCTGGGTCCGTCCTTGGGCGTCGCCCCCGCCGGCACATGCAGGTGCACATGGGCCTTATCGAAAAAATCCTTGTGATCGTGGTAGCGCGGTAAATTGGCGAGCACATAGCTGTAGGCAATAGCGGCCGACTCTTGCATCACCTCCCCCAACTGTCCCGTCAGCTTGAAGCCCCGGTTCAAGCTGTGAACCTTCGAAGCTTCAATCGGCAGCGTGGTACCACCGAGAGAGGTCCAGGCCAGCCCCGTTACCACGCCGACACCGGACATTGACGTCTCCTGGGTGAACACCGGCGCACCCAGATAGCGCTCCACATTGTTGACGCGGATGCGAACCTGCGCGCTGCCCTGCTCCAGAATTTCCACTACCGACTTGCGTAGAATTTTGCGCAGCTGCTTCTCCAGAGTGCGAACCCCGGCGTCCCTGGCGTAGCCATTGACAATGCGCTTGAGCGCGGCGTCGGTGATTTTCAGCTGGCTGTTTTTTACCCCTGCCTGCTTGAGCAATCGGGGCCACAAATGGCGCCGTGCAATCGCCAGCTTTTCCTCGGCGATATAGCCGGACAAGCGGATGATCTCCATGCGATCCAGCAGCGGCGCCGGGATGCTGTCCAGCGAATTGGCAGTACAGATAAACAGGGTCTTGGACAGATCCAGCCGCACATCGAGATAGTGATCCAGGAATTCATTATTCTGTTCGGGATCCAGCGCTTCGAGCAAGGCCGAAGCGGGATCACCCTGGTAGGAGGCGCCGATCTTATCGATTTCATCCAGCATAATAACCGGATTGCTGACCTCGACATCCTTCAGCGCCTGCACAAACTTACCCGGCATGGCGCCAATATAGGTGCGGCGATGACCCTTGATTTCAGCTTCATCACGCATACCGCCGACGCTGAAGCGGTAAAACTTGCGATCGAGAGCATCGGCGACACTGCGACCGATCGAGGTTTTACCCACCCCCGGCGGCCCCACCAGCAGGATGATGGATCCCGACACCTCACCGCGAAACGCGCCCAGCGCCAGGAACTCGATAATGCGCTCCTTGACGTCGTCGAGGCCGTCGTGGTGAGCGTCGAGCACTTCCCTGCCGTGATTGAGATCCAGATTGTCCTTTGAGTAAACACCCCAGGGCATCACTGTCAGCCAATCCAGGTAATTGCGGGTGACGCCATACTCCGGCGAGCCGGTTTCCAGTACCGAAATTTTACGCAACTCTTCATCGATGCGATGCTGCACGGCTTGCGGCACCGTTTTACCCTGTAGGCGCTGCTGAAACTCCTCGCTATCGGCGGTTTTATCGTCCTTGGTCAGGCCCAATTCCTGTTGAATGATCTTGAGCTGCTCACGCAGGAAAAACTCCCGCTGTTGGTCACTGAGCTTTTCATTGACCTGTTCGCTGATCTTGCTTTGTAAGCGAGCGACGTCCAATTCCTTCTTTAACAGCACCAGCACTTTTTCCATGCGCCGCAACACGGGCACGGTTTCCAGCACACTCTGTAGCGCCGGGCCCTCCGCCGTGGTCAGGGAGGCAGCAAAATCCGCCAGCGGCGAGGGATCATTGGGGCTGAAGCGATTGAGGTACTGGTGCAGTTCTGCCGTGTACAGGGGGTTGAGAGGCAAAAGCTCCTTGATGGCGCCGATAATGGCCATAGCGTAGGCCTTGAGCTGCTCGCTATCCTCCTCGGGGCTCTTGAGATACTCGACCCTGACTCGATAGGGCGTGCTCTTGCTCAGCCACTTGACGATGCGAAATCGCTGCAAGCCCTGGGCCACAAACTGGAGCTTGTCGCCCTCTACCGCGGCGCTCAACA
>CBDUUA010000152.1:0-5675 GCA_965370135.1 uncultured Cellvibrionales bacterium | reverse complement strand
GACGAATTCGAATAGTTGGCACAGAACCTGGCCGGTTTCGATAGCGCGCAATAAGTGCCAGGCGTTGGGGCAGGTCGGGGCCTGTTGTCGGGGCGATTCGATGTAAACGCGGGCCCCGGCCGACAGCCAGCCCATTTGATCCAGCTGTTCAATGGCGGCTGGCAGCAACTGGCTGTTGAACGGGGGATCGAGGAACAGGATATCAAAGCTTTGGGGTGGGGATTGCCGCAACCATTGCAAGGCGTCGGCCTGTACTATCTGTAGTTGGCTCTCTGCGCACAGCGTTTGCCGATGTTGTTGCAGCGCTTTGCAGGCGACTGGGGATTGCTCCACCAGCAGCGCTGAGGCGGCGCCGCGGCTGACGGCTTCCAGGCCCAGTGCGCCGCTGCCGGCAAAAAGATCCAGGCAGTGCGCGTCGACAATAACCGGGGTTAACCAGTTGAAGAGTGTCTCCCGCAGGCGGTCGCCGGTGGGTCTCAGGCCTGGAGCATCGGGAAACTTGAGCTTGCGACCCCGCCATTGGCCGCCGATGATGCGCAGGCTGCCGCCCTGTCCGGGGCGTTTGTGAGCTGTTTTTTTAGTGGCCATGGAGGGTGCTCGAGTTGAGCCTTGAGCCCGTGGAAATGGTAGCATAGCGCACCTTGTCACCAGAACATCATTGTCAGCGGGATTTATTTGTTCGCCTATGAAACTTTTCAAGCGTAAACACACAGCCGTGGATCAACTGCCGGACAAAGTCGTTGATACTCCAGAACCTGGGGTTGAGTCGGCGCATGAGGCGGTAAATAAAGGCGATAGCGATAGGGTGGCCCCGGCGGAGACTGCCCGGATAGCGGAGCAAGCGGTGCCGGCAGAGTTGAATAATATAACAGCCAGTCAGGAGGTCGGTATTGAAGCCGCAGACGGTGGTTTTTTCCGGCGTTTGAAAAAGGGTTTGAAACGCACCGGTAGCGGTTTTGCCCAGGGCATGGGTACATTCTTGCTGGGCAAAAAAGAAATTGACGATGATGTCCTCGAGGATCTGGAAACCGCCCTGTTGGTCGCGGATGTCGGCATTGATGCCACCACACAGATTGTCGATCACTTGTCGGGGGGCATCAAGCGCAAGGAGTTGGCCGACGGCGAGGCTGTGGTCAACGCCTTGAAAGCGGAGTTGACCACATTATTAAAGCCCTCAGAGCAAGCGCTGGTGATCGATGGCAGCCACAAACCCTTTGTGATCCTGGTCGTGGGGGTGAACGGCGTGGGCAAGACCACTACCATTGGCAAGCTGGCCCGGCGTTATCGCGACGAGGGCAAATCGGTGATGCTGGCTGCTGGTGATACCTTCCGTGCCGCCGCAGTGGAACAATTGCAGGCATGGGGAGATCGCCATGATGTGCCGGTCATTGCCCAGCCAACCGGCTCAGACAGCGCCGCGGTATTGTACGATGCACTGGCGGCGGCCACGGCCAGGGGTGTCGATATCTTGATTGCGGACACTGCCGGTCGCTTGCACAATAAAGATAATCTTATGGAGGAGCTCAAAAAAGTAGTGCGGGTAATGGGCAAGCTGGATGCCAGTGCTCCCCATGAAACCCTGTTGGTGCTGGATGCCGGCACCGGGCAAAACGCACTCAGCCAGGCCAGCGCCTTTCAGGCGGTGGTCAATGTGTCAGGGTTGGCCTTGACCAAGCTCGACGGCACCGCCAAGGGCGGTATTATTTTTGCTATCAGCAAGGAGACGGGTTTGCCAGTGCGCTTTATCGGTGTCGGTGAGGCGGCGGAAGACCTGCGACCCTTTAATGCCGAGGAGTTTGTCACCGCCTTGTTCGAGGCGCAGCGCTAGTCACAATAGGCCCCAATGATTCAATTTGATAGTGTCAGCAAGCGTTACCCCTCGGGTCACGAAGCCCTCAATCGGCTGAGTTTCCATATTGAGCGGGATGAACTGGTATTCCTGACCGGCCACTCCGGCGCGGGCAAGAGCACCTTGCTAAAACTCATTATGCTGATGGAACAGCCCTCTAGTGGGCAGGTTACGGTCAACGGCCAGAACCTGAAGCAGCTAAGCCGTCGTCAGATTCCCTATCATCGTCGCCACATTGGTGTGGTGTTCCAGAACCATCAGCTACTGTTCGATCGCAGCGTTTTTCACAATGTGGCCCTGCCGCTACTGATTGCTGGCTATCACCCCCGGGACGCCGGTCGGCGAGTGCGAGCAGCGCTGGATAAAGTTGGCCTGCTAAACAAAGAGAAACAAAACCCGATTACCTTGTCGGGGGGCGAGCAGCAGCGGGTGGGTATCGCCCGGGCAGTGGTCAACAAGCCCACGGTGCTGTTGGCGGACGAGCCCACGGGCAACCTGGATCCCGAGTTGTCTGCTGAAATCATGCGCCTGTTTGAGCAGTTCAACCGGGTTGGGGTTACCGTGTTGATCGCAACCCACGACCTGGCGCTGATCGCGCGCATGCCCAACCGGATGCTGACGCTGCAGGATGGGCAATTGCTGCAGGCTCCATTGCGAGCCGCAAAGGGGGACGCATGAGCGGCAGTGGCAGGTCCCGTCGCGGTCATCGTGAAAGCAGTCGCCGTGAAAGTGGCGCGGTCCAGAGGAAAAATTCCCTCGTCAATCGCCTGGGCGCCTGGCGCTCCCACCACCACCTGGTCGCCTTGGAGAGCCTGCAACGCCTGCTGCGGCAGCCCCTGGGCAGCTTGTTGACCTGGTTGGCTATCGGTATCGCCCTGGCCCTGCCCGCGAGTCTGTTTATTGCCCTGGACAATATGCAGCAATTGACCGCAGGCTGGGATGGCGCGGCCCGGGTGTCGCTGTTTCTGCGGGATACTGTGCCTGAAGATGCCGGTCGTCGCCTGGGGCAGCGGCTGGCGAAGAGGGACGATGTGGCCGCGTACTCGTACATCTCCCGGGAGGCGGCGTTGGCAGAGTTTAGCCAGCTATCCGGTTTTGGCGAATTGCTGTCCGCATTGCCGGATAATCCGCTACCTGCGGTGGTGGTGCTACAGCCCGCTATGGTTGGCAATAGTGTCGATGACATGGATCAGTTGCTGACCCTGCTGCAGCAATTGCCTGAAGTTGAGTTGGCGCAGATGGATTTGCAGTGGGTGCAGCGCCTCTATAGTTTGATGGCCGTCGGCAAGCGTGTGACCCTGGCGCTGGCCCTGCTACTGGGCCTGGGGGTATTGCTGGTGACCGGCAATACCATTCGCCTGGCCATAGAGAATCGCCGGGACGAGATACTGGTTATCAAGCTGGTGGGGGGCACTGATGCCTATGTGCGCCGGCCCTTCTTGTATACCGGCCTGTGGTATGGGCTGGGGGGCAGCATTGTGGCCGGGTTGTTGCTCGGCCTGGTGATGTTGTGGCTGGATGGCCCGGTAGCTTCATTGGCGGAGCTCTATCATAGCAATTTCGAGCTACACGGCCTGGGCTTTACCGGCACCTTGTTGTTGGCTCTGGCGGGGGCTCTGCTGGGGCTTGCAGGGGCCTGGTTGGCGGTTGCTCGCCACTTGGGAGCCATAGTCCCGCGCTAAATTAGTCAATGGCTGCCTTTTGGGGAACTTTTCGCTGGTTAGCACTCTAATAGGATGAGTGCTAAAATACTGTCTCTCGCGCTTTCTTTAGTACTTTTAGTACTTTCTCTAGCAAACTCTCTAGCACGTTCTCTAGTAGAAAAGTAGAAACGCGAATGAAGCATGAATGACTACATGAGGAAATCACTACATGAAGAATGAATTACAGCCGGTTACCTTGATGGTCCCGGGTAGTAATGTGAATGCCTATATCCAGAATGTGAATACTGTGCCGGTTCTGTCCCTGGAGCAGGAGCAAGATCTCGCGCAGCGACTGTATTACCAGGAAGACCTGGAAGCGGCACGGCAACTGGTCATGAGCCACTTGCGGTTTGTCGTCCATGTGGCGCGCAGTTATAACGGTTACGGCTTGCCGCTGGCGGATTTAATACAGGAAGGCAATGTCGGCCTGATGAAGGCGGTCAAGCGCTTCAATCCTGAAAAGGGAGTGCGTCTGGTGTCTTTTGCGGTGCATTGGATTAAAGCCGAGATGCACGAATATATCCTGCGCAACTGGCGTATTGTCAAAGTGGCGACCACCAAGGCCCAGCGCAAGCTGTTTTTTAACCTTCGGGGCAAGAAAAAGAGCCTCAATTGGCTCACCAATGACGAAGCCCACGCGGTGGCCAATGACCTCGGGGTCGATGTTGTTGAAGTGCGCCGTATGGAAGGTCGCCTGAGCACCTATGACACAGCATTTGATGGTGCTGTCGATGACGACGACAAGAGTTATGCGGCACCGGCAAATTACCTGGAAGACCACAGTGCCGACCCGGCGCTACAGTTGGAGGCTGCGGACTGGCGGCAGAGCAACGAGCAGAGCTTGCATAGCGCTATCGCAGAGCTCGATGAGCGTTCCAGGGATATTCTTGCCAGCCGCTGGTTGAGCGAGAAAAAAGTCACCCTTCACCAATTGGCCGATAAGTACGGTGTCTCGGCTGAGCGCATTCGCCAGCTGGAGCAGAACGCAATGAAGAAGATGAAGGCTAGTATGGCGGCCTGATTATGGCTAAAAATTTTATGGTAATCGCCGCACTGTCGGGATTTTTGGCAGTGGCCTTGGGGGCGTTTGGTGCCCATGGACTCAAGGATAAGCTGGCCCCGGAGCTGATGGCGGTATACCAGACCGCGGTGCAATACCACTTTTATCACACCCTGGTATTGCTGGCGGTGGCTATCTTGTTGCTGCGCTACCCGCAGCAGGGCGCACTGATCGCCAGTGCCAGTCTGTTGGTCGTCGGTCTGCTGCTGTTTTCCGGTAGTTTGTACCTGTTGGCGCTATCGGGGGTACGCTGGCTGGGAGCGGTGACTCCCCTGGGAGGCGTGGCTTTTCTATTGGCCTGGCTATTGCTGGCTTGGTTTGGCATCAAATTGGCGGACTGATTGCTAGTGGCCGACCGGGACATTGATGAGCGCCGGTGGCCCATCCGCAGCTTTGTGCTGCGGCCGGGGCGCATGACCAGGGGTCAGCGGCATGGGCTGGAGCACTACTGGCCCGACAAGGGCCTGTCAGTGGCGGATGGTGAGCTGGATCCGGTTCGGCTATTCGCCCGCGAAGCCCCCATCCTGCTGGAGATCGGCTTTGGCATGGGCGCGTCCCTGGTGGAGATGGCGGCGAGCCGGCCCGATGTCAATTTTATTGGTATTGAAGTCCATCCGCCGGGGGTTGGCAGTCTGCTGCTGGCTTGTGCCGAGCGCGGGGTGGAGAATATCCGCGTCTATCGTGAAGATGCGGTTGACGTGCTAAAACGATGTATTCCCGACGCCAGCCTCGAGCGGGTGCAGCTGTACTTTCCCGATCCCTGGCACAAGAACAAGCATCACAAGCGGCGCATTGTGCAGCCGGAATTCGTGTCGCTGGTGGCGCAAAAACTAAGCATCGGTGGCAGCTTTCATATGGCGACGGATTGGCAGAACTATGCCGAGCATATGATCGCGGTGATGGCGGGCCAGTCGCAGTTTCGCAATCTGGCGGGGGGCGATGGGGTCAGCTCAAGGCCCGAGTGGCGTCCAAAAACCAAGTTTGAACTGCGTGGCGAGCGCCTGGGCCACGGGGTGTGGGATCTGATATTCGAAAAAGTTGCAGTTAAAGGTTGCAGTTAAAG
>CBDUUA010000151.1:0-5686 GCA_965370135.1 uncultured Cellvibrionales bacterium | reverse complement strand
CCTTCGAGTAAGGCGCGAAAACGCGGCAGCAAAAAGCTCAATAATAAATTCGCCACCACCGCATCGGTAAGCTCGATCTTGACGTTGCCTTCTTGCAGGTGAATCAACAGTCCGGCGCCGTGCCGTCCCTCCCCCAGCGCCACCCCGTCACGCAACATATTGGCGGTCAAATCACTGACATAACCCACCAGCGCGTCACCTTTGAGTATCTCCGGATGCGCGCTGATATCCGCTGCGGCTGCGGCCTGCGCCGGCAGCTCAATATCTGCCGGCCCCGCGGGCAAGTCGCTGTTACCCGCGATCGACACAATCAGGCGACTCAGCAGGTCGGCCTCGGTCAACTCCTGGCTCACCAGGCGGCGCAGGTTCTCGCTGAACTGCGCCAGTAGTTGATCTTTCAGCTTGAGCAAGGTATCCCGATAGGCGAGTTCGAGGGCCTCTTTGCCCGCCTGGCGAATATAGTCCGCCTCTGTATTCGCCTGCTGTCGAAGCTGTTGCGCCTCCTGCTTGGCCTGCTCGATTATCCACCGGGCGCGGGTTTCGGCCTCAGCGACCACACGCCTGCCCTCGGCGCGGCCGGCAGCAACGCCGTCCTGGTGCAGCGTATCAATCAGCTCTTGAATTCCGTGGGACAGGTTGCCGGTAACTTCATTGCCGGACATGATCACTCTCCTCAGGCGGGCAGCGAGCCGGCCAGAACCAGTGCAAAGACAAAGGCAAACACAGAAAAGCCCTCCACGATAGCCGCCGGCGCCACCGACAAACCGAATATCTCGGGCTTGCTCTTGGACGCGTTGATAGCGCCGATCAAAGCCTGTCCCTGGTACATGGCGCCCAGCATCAAGGCGAGCCCTGAAAGCAAGCCGATAGCAAACAAGCCTGGCGCGACCTCGACCGTCACTTCCCGATTCAGGGTAAACATCACCACAATACCCAGAATTCCCTGGGTGGACGGCATCGCCGCGAGGCCGATAAACTTACCGTAGCCACTATCGGTATCGAGCAGCGCACCCGTCGCCGCCTGTCCCGCCCGGGCGCAGCCATAGGCACTACCGATGGAACCGAGCGCCACGGGAGCATATATCCCCGCCCAGCCCAACATCAAAATAAAGGAATCCATACTCTACCCTCCACGTTCTTATCCTCCACGTTTTTTAAAGGGGAGAAAGGGGTGACCTTCGCCCTCGATCGCCCAATTGTTGAATTCCAGCAAATTCAATCGCAGCCCGTGAATCACACCGCCCATGATGGCGAGCACAAAATTCAAACCGTGACCCAATACCAGAATCAGAAAAGCCAACACCAAACCGCCACCGTCGACCCGCTCATAAACCTGGTGCGCCAGTTGATTAAAGGTTATCGCCAGCGATGCGCTGGACAAGCCCAGGGCAAACAGGCGCATATAACTGAGCACATCACCAAAGGCGCGTGACACACCGTACAGAGCCAGCAATCCCGATACACCGCGCCCAAACAGTTCGCGCCAGCTATGCACCGGCCGATCCGAGTGGAACAAAAACACCAGCACCAGACCGGCGATAATCAGGCTCGGACCAAGCCACTGCTGGAACAGCTCCGGCAAGGTGCCAATATGGGCCATCCAGGTAGCCAGGCTCCCCAACAAGGCCATAATCCAGCCGATACTGCTCAGCATTCGCAGGGAGTAGCGGTGGGTCCACGCCACCATAGTGTGGGCGATGACCAGGTGAAACACGCCGACACAAATAGACAATTGCATCATGCTGGAAAAGTCATTGATGTCGAACACCTTGAGCCGACCCAGAAAACTGTCCGGCGCGGGACTGAGGCCAAAGTAGCTGCCCGCTGCCACGCCGAAAATCAGTGCCGCAGTCACCATTGATATCACCAGGCGCATGAGTCGCCGGCCCGTCGCCGTTTCGAGGATACGCCTGCGAAACAGGAACACCAACGCAGCGCAGATCAGGGCATAGCCGGCATCCGCCAGGATCATGGCAAAAAACAGCGAGAACGACACAAACATCAATGCCGACGGATCCCAGGTGCGATAACCCGGCACTTGGAAAAACCCCACGACATCGCTGCCCGCCGCCACTGCTGCGGGATTTTCCAACAAGGTGGGGGGCTGCTCACTGGGGGATGGGTCGCGCAGCAGCACCGCCACCTGCATCTGTTTTGCCAGGGACTTCAATGCCGACTCATCCCTGGCGGGCACCCAGGCCTCGAGTAAAAACAGCTGATCCAGATCGTGGCATTGGTATTCCGCGGCCTTGAGATCGGCCTGGTCCTCGATCGAGGCAATACTCTGGGCCAGCGTGGGAATCCAATGGCTGAGCTTGTAGCGCTCCGCCGTCAGCTCTTCCAATTCGACTTCCACGGCATCCAACTCATCCAGCAAATCGCTCAGCGAGTGTAAACCTGCCGCGGCAGGAACCAGGGGCAATTGCTCTCGCTGTGGCTGTTGTTTGCTGATAATCACCACGTAGTGAAAGCGCAAATCCTGTTTCAGCTTGACCCAGGGCAAATCCAGCGACTCAATCAGGGACCAACGCGCCAGCGGCACCTGGTACAACCAGAGTCCGTAGCCCCCGAGGTGCTCTGGTGCAGGAAGGCGATAATCACCCCAGGACTGCAAACTCTTGATGCGCTTTTTCAGCAGCTCCCGGCGATCCCGGGCCTCCCGGCGAGATTGCTTGTTACTCAGGCTCGAACGCACAATCTCCGCCAGATCGAAATTTTTCCGCGGCAAATAGTGGTGGCGCTGGCGCGGCGAGCCCAGCAACCAGGCCAGCGCCTCCCGCAGCGAGCGAGCGCTCTCTCCAGCCTCGGCGTGATTGCCATCATCGGCCTCGATTGTCACCAGATGGGCCATGCCCAATTGTTGCAAGGCCGCCAACACCTCGTGCCGGTCTTCGCTGCGCCCCAGCAATCTCATTTTCTTCAGGGCGACGATAGTCATAACAGCAGCTCCTCACTGGCAAGCAATTTCTGCTTCGCCAGCTTGGATCGCACCACGCCCGCCCGCTCCTGGTCATCCAGGAATAAACGGATGCGCTTGATATTTTTTTGTGCTCCGGGGATGAGTACGCTGGAGAACAGGTTGACCCGCTGGGTGGTGGTGCGCATGGCTCGCTGCAGCAGCTTCAGACGCCGATGTAACACGCTGAGGCCGACCTTCTCCTGTAGCAACTGCTGGAAACTGCGTACAAAATTGTCGACCCAATGGGGTCGCACCAGATAACTATAGGGCACCACCTCAACGTCGACGCCATCCAGAATCGGCAGTTTCAGACCCAGCAGATTTTCCTCGCGCACATGCACTTTACCCAGGGTCACCAGGTCTTCGATGACCACATTCTCAGCGCCGAGCATGGGCAAGCGATCGCCGATAAACTGACTTAACTCTTCAATGTGCTGTTCTTTTTCCCGCACCTGCTGTTCAGCTTTCTTTTTCTCCTGCATCAATTGCTCACGCTTCATCTCCAGTGCGGGCAAAAAACGCTGGTAGGTGGCGAGTTGTCGCTTTTGCTGGTTCAGGGAGGTCTTGTTTAGCGCCAGCTTGCTCATGTCGGCCAGTATTTGTCCTTGAGTTCCTGCTTCATCACCACTTCATCAACGTCAAAGCACTCTGACAACACCTGCCAGCATAGATCCAGCGCCTCCTCCAGGGGCATGGACACAGTGAGATCCATAAAATGCCGCCGGAACAGGCCGCTGAATTTCAGCAGCTTGTGGTCGTATTCACCCAGGTCGAAGGCCATCGCCTGTTTTTGCTCGGCATCGACACCCTCGGCGTAGTAGCGAATCATCACGTTCATAATCTGGCTGTGATCTTCCCGGGTTTCCTTGCCGATGACATGTTGCTTCAGTCGCGACAGGGAGCCGAAGGGATCGAGCACACCGTTATGCAGGTAGAACTGCCCCTCGGTGATATAACCGGTGTTGTCCGGCACCGGATGGGTGACGTCATCCCCCGGCATGGTGGTCACCGACAGGATGGTGACCGATCCCGCACCCTTGAAGTCGCAGGCCTTTTCGTAGCGCCGCGCCAATTGCGAATACAAGTCACCCATATAACCGCGATTGGAGGGTATCGATTCCATGGCGATACCAATTTCTTTCATGGCGTCCGCATAGGACGTCATATCGGTGAGCAGTACCAGTACCCGCTTGCTCTCCTCCACGGCAAATTTTTCCGCCACCGCCAGTGCCAGATCCGGCACCATCAGGCGCTCAACGACCGGATCCGAGGCCAGGTTGACGTACATCACGGTGCGGGACAGGATGCCCGCCTCTTCGAAGGTGTGCCTGAAAAAGTAGTAGTCATCAAAGATCAGGCCGAGCCCGGCAAAGATCACGACATCGGCATCCGCCTGTACCGCCACCCGCGCCAGAAACTGGTTATAGGGCTCGCCAGACACCGAAAAAATGGGGATTTTCTGGCTCTCGACCAGACAGTTGAACACATCGATCATCGGCACCTGGGTGCGAATCATGCGCGAGGCCATGACTCTCGATACCGGATTGACCGTGGGGCCGTTTATTTCAACCTGGGGTTCGTGGGACAGGTCGGGACCACCATCAGCGACTTCCCCCGAGCCATTGAAAACCCGGCCAAAAATATTATCGCTATACGTGGCCCGCATCGGCTCGCCGAGAAAGCGAACCGAAGCCTGGTTGGATACACCCTTGGCGCCGGCGAAGGTCTGCAATGACACCAGATTGCGATCCAGGCGAATGATTTGCGCCAGTGACACCGGGCGGCCACCCTCTTCGATCATCGCAAGGTCGCGATTGCGCACCTGTTGCCTTAGCTTTTCGTCATCGGGAATACGCAGATTGACGATGTCGCCGACAATACTGACGATATCGCTATAACGGGTCAGGTATTGCTGCACGGTGTTACCCTGCCTCTGGTGGGGTCATGGCTATCACAACAGGCGGTAGATCGCCGGGGTTTATTTCAAACCCCGGCTTGGACCTATAAGATCAGTCCGACCTGGCAATATGGCTTACTCCGGGCTGGCCGCAGCCTTCTTCCTGGGCGCAGCTTTACGTGTCGCTTTCTTTTTAGCGACTACTTTCTTTTTAGCTGCCTTTTTCTTGGCCGGCGCTTTTTTGGTCACCGATTTTTTGGCGTCCGCGAACAGCTTTTTCCAGGCTTTTACATTGGCATCAGTGCGCTTTTTAATAATTTTCTGCGCCTGGGTATTGGTTTTACTGGCCATCTTCTGCAGCACTTGCACATCTTTTTTGGCGTGACTGACAAGCCGCTTGAGTTCATCCACAACCTCAGATCTGTCGCCGCCCACATCCTTGAGTTCATCGAGCAGGCCCTTGAGCATCTCATATTGCCGTTTAGCAACGTCGGTATAGCCATCGATGATCGCCCTGTTCGCTGCGGCGATCGCTTCCAAATTCTTGTTGCCACCGTCAAGCACGTCATCCAGGCTCAGACTGCCGATTTTGATATCGTCCAGATACTTGCCCATATCCAGCTTGGAGGCTTGCTTCTTTGCCGGACTTTTGCGTGCGGCTTTCTTTTTTGCGGGGCTCTTGCGAGCGGCCTTGGGTTTGGCTGTTGCCATGGATTATCTCCTTGCTTGATTTTTGTTGAACTACTGTTTGATTCCGCTTAACGCCACAAACACAGGCTGCAATTACTCGCCCAATGCCTTGGCCCCGGCTATCGCAGACCCTATCGCAG
>CBDUUA010000150.1:0-5731 GCA_965370135.1 uncultured Cellvibrionales bacterium | reverse complement strand
GCGCAATTCCCTGGGCATGGAAAAGGTGATGTTTTCTGCGCTGCCGGCCATTTCTTCTGGCGCCTGTGCGCCCAGTTCACGCAACCGCGCAATCACCTGCTGCACCAGGATCTCCGGCGCCGAAGCGCCCGCGGTAAGCCCGATACTGCCGACGCCCTGCAACCACCCGGCGTCGATATCGTCTGCACTATCGATAAGATGGGATACCGTACCCGCTCGACGGGCCACCTCTGCCAGACGATTGGAGTTGGAGCTATTGGGTGAGCCCACCACCAGGAACAAATCGCACTCGGCGGCCAGTTGTTTCACCGCGTCCTGTCGGTTCTGGGTCGCGTAGCAGATATCGTCCTTGCGCGGGCCGCTAATGGCAGGAAACCGCGCGCGCAAAGCCGCAATCACCCGAGCGGTATCATCCATGGACAGCGTTGTCTGGGTAACATAAGACACTGCTTCCGGGTTGGCAACCTCGAGTTCGGCTACCTGTGCTTCGTTCTCCACCAAATAGATGGCGCCGCCATGGGTGTCGTCATACTGGCCCATGGTGCCCACCACCTCGGGATGCCCGTTATGGCCGATTAAAATACATTCCCTACCCGCTTTGCTGTAACTGAGCACTTCCATATGCACCTTGGTCACCAGCGGGCAGGTGGCATCGAATACTCTTAAGCCGCGATCAGCAGCCTCGCGCCTGACCTGCTGGCTGACACCGTGGGCGCTGAAAATAACGATGCCGTCATCCGGCACCTTGTGTAGTTCATCGACAAATACCACGCCGCGGTGTCGCAGCGTATCGACGACAAATTTATTGTGCACGACTTCATTGCGCACATAGATCGGCGCACCAAAAAGATCGACAGCTCGATTGACGATATCGATGGCCCGATCAACGCCGGCGCAAAAGCCTCGGGGATTGGCCAACTTGATGGCTATTTCTGCGTTCGTTGCACTCATATTGGATTCACATCTGTTTCACTTCGAGAGCACCTGGAGAGCACATCTGTTTTCCCTCGGGAGCACATCTGCTTCACCTCGAGAGCACCTCGAGAATATGAACCTGGAATACCAGGCGGTGACCGGCGAGTGGATGATTAAAATCCACCGTGACACTATCGCCATCGATACGACTCACCACCCCGGGCAGTTCATTATTCGCCGCGTCGGCAAAAGATACCACCAGCCCCGGCTCCAGGGAGAGGCCGGTGAAGCGTGATCGGCTAAAGGTCTGGACATTATCCGGATTGACCTCACCGAAGCCCACGGCCACGTCAATGGCAAACTCACGCCGATCCCCGGCGCGCAAACCCAGCAGATGTTGCTCAAAGCCGGGTAGTAGATTGCCGTCACCCAACCGACAATGCGCCGGCTCGGCTTCAAAATTGGAATCGACGACCTCGCCACTTTCCAGCTTCAGGGCAAAATGCAGGGTGATTTCCGAGTTCTCGGTAATCATTGGCTTAGGCATTGTTTTCACCGGTATTGCGCGACTGCAGCAACATGTCAATGATCAACAAGATGGCGCCACCGGTAATAGCGGAGTCGGCAATATTGAACGCCGGCCAGTAATAGTGCTGGTAGTGTACGGAGATAAAGTCGATCACGTGCCCCAGCGCCAGGCGGTCGTAGAGATTGCCGATAGCACCCCCCAGTATCAAGGCCAAGCCCAGCGCCAGTACCCGTTGCCGCGACCCCAGGCGCCAGATCCACACCGCGATCACCGCCGATACCACCGAGGCGATGACGGCAAAGAACCAGCGCTGCCAACCACCGCTATCGCTGAGAAAGCTGAACGCCGCACCGCGATTATAGGCCAGTGTCAGGTCAAAAAAATCAGTGACATGCCGGGACTGGCCAAAGCTCAAATGCGCCTCAGCCAACTGCTTGGTCCATTGATCCAACACCACTACGAGAAAACTTATCGAATACCAGATCCAGCTCACCTGCGACCCCGTCAAGCGTAGAGGCGCTGTTCGCCAGCGCCTTCGATATTGTCAATACAGCGTGCGCACAACTCGGGATGTTGCGAATCGGCCCCCACGTCGGTGCGATGATGCCAGCAGCGACCACACTTCGGGTGAGCAGAGGGGGTTACCGCTATGCTGAGTCCATCGACCTCGGTAACAACCGCATCCGCCCCCTCTTGCAGCGGCCGCAGTGTCGCCTCCGAAGTAATCAATACGAAACGCAGTTCATCCCCCAATAAGGCGAGATCGGCCAGTAACTCTTCACTACAGTAAAGCACGACCTCCGCGCTGAGGCTGCCCTTGACATGGCCGGCAGCGCGCTGTACTTCCAGCTCCTTATTCACCGCTGCCTTGACCGCCATCGCCCGCTCCCAAAACTCACGACCAAGGGCTTTGCGACCGAGCGCCTCACTACCGTCGAGCAATGTCAGCCCAGCATACCACTCCTCCAGTAGCACCGACTCACTGCGCTCGCCGGGCAGGTATTGCCAGATTTCGTCCGCGGTGAAGCTCAGTATCGGCGCCAGCCAGCGCACCAGCGCCTCGACAATATGGAACAGCGCAGTTTGGGCCGAGCGGCGCGCCAGGCTGTTGGCCTGGGTGGTGTACTGCCGATCCTTGATCACATCGAGATAGAAGCCGCCCATATCGGCCACACAAAAGTTGTGCAACTTCTGGTAGATAAGGTGAAACTGGTAAGCATCATATGCCGCCATGATTTCACCTTGTAACAGCGCCGCCCGATCCACCGCCCAGCGATCCATGGCCAGCATATCACCCCAGTCGACCAGATCCCGCGACGGGTCAAAGCCCGTCAAATTGGACAGAAAAAAGCGAGCCGTGTTGCGAATACGTCGATAGGAATCGGCGGTGCGCTTGAAAATCTCATCGGACACCGTCATCTCATTGCGATAGTCGGTAGCCGCCACCCACAAGCGCAGGATATCCGCCCCCAGTGAGCCCATGACCTGCTGTGGTGATATCACATTGCCAAGGGATTTGGACATCTTGCGGCCCTGGGCATCCACGGTAAAGCCGTGAGTCAGCACCTGTTTATAGGGCTGATTGCCGTTGATGGCGACGGCGGTCAACAAGGAGGACTGAAACCAGCCTCGATGCTGATCCGAGCCCTCCAGGTACAAATCCGCCGGATAGGCCAGTTGCGGATCAACCTTGAGCACGCAGTTGTGGGTAACGCCCGAATCGAACCAGACATCGAGGGTATCGCTGACCTTCTCGTAGTGGGCCGCGTCCGCTCCCAGCAACTCCGCCGCATCCAGCTTGAACCACGCCTCGATACCCTCGGCTTCTACCCGGCGAGCAACCTCCTCGATAAGCCGCGGGGTATCGCCATGCAATTCACCGGTATCCTTTCTTACAAACAATGCGATAGGGCTACCCCAGGTGCGTTGCCTGGAGATACACCAATCCGGCCGCCCGGCGAGCATGCCGTCGATACGGGCCTTACCCCAGGACGGTTGCCAGTCGACACGCTCCACCGCTTGCAGCGCTGCCGACAACAAACCGCCCTGCTCCATGCCGATAAACCACTGCGGCGTGGCGCGAAAAATAATAGGGGTTTTATGTCGCCAGCAATGGGGGTAACTGTGCTCATAGGGCTCGCTGTGCAGCAACAAGCCGCGAGAGCTGACTTCCTCCACGATCAAATCGTTAGCCTTATGCACATGGACGCCACCGAATAATGGGGTGTCCTCCAAAAAGACGCCGTTGCCGCCCACCGGATTGTAAACCTCCAGCCCATAGCGACTGCCGACCACGAAATCATCCTGGCCATGACCGGGTGCGGTATGAACCGCTCCGGTACCGGTCTCGGTGGTCACATGCTCGCCCACAATGACCGGCACCTGCCGCTCATTGAAGGGATGTTGTAACAGCAGGTTTTCAATGCTCTCCCCCTGGGCTTGGCCCAGTAGCTGATAGTCTTGCAGCTGACAGCGCATTGCCACAGATTCGGCGAGTTCCCGGGCCACCACCATACCCCAGCGCACCCCTGCCAGCTCCGCCACCAGCAAAACATACGCAAGTTGCGGATTGACCGCCACCGCCATATTGGCCGGCAAGGTCCAGGGAGTGGTGGTCCAGATCACCATCGCCACATTATCGGGCATGGCATCGGCGCTGATAGCAAACGCAGCGGCCAGGGCTTGGCGATCCTGCACCGGAAACAAGACATCTACCGCGGTAGAGGTTTTATCCTGGTACTCCACCTCAGCCTCCGCCAGCGCCGAGGCGCAATCCATACACCAGTGCACCGGCTTGAAACCCTGATGCAGGTGGCCATTGGCGACGATCTCACCGAGGGATCGAATCACATCGGCTTCAAATTGGTAATCCATGGTCAGGTAGGGCTGCTGCCATTGTCCCAACACACCCAGGCGCACGAAGTCCTTGCGTTGGCCATCAACCTGTTTGGCGGCATAGTCGCGACAATGTTTGCGAAATACCTCGGCACTGACCTTGCGGCCGGCCTTGCCCACTTTTTTCTCGACATTGAGCTCGATCGGCAAACCATGACAATCCCAGCCCGGCACATAGGGCGCATCGTAGCCACTCATGGTCTTGGACTTGACGATGATATCCTTGAGGATCTTGTTGACCGCATGGCCGATATGAATAGCACCGTTGGCATAGGGAGGGCCATCGTGGAGAATAAACTTGTCGCGCCCCTGGCGCTGCTCACGAATGCGCTGGTACAGACCATTCTGCTGCCATTGCTGCAAGCGCTGGGGCTCGCGCTGGGCCAGATTGCCCTTCATGGGAAAATCGGTCTGGGGCAAGTTGAGGGTGTGCTTGTAATCGGCCATGTAAATGGGTTCCAGTCCTGTGCCGTCTCTACAATAAAGGCGGCAATAAAGGCGGCAATAAGTGCGCCAAAGAGTGCGGCAATGCGTGCTGCGATTGTGGTTGCTTGTCCAAGCGCTATAAACGGGCCTCCGTAAGCCCGCGGTCAATCAGGCAACGCTAAACCAATGTCGGCTCGCTTCGATATCGGCTCGAATATTTTTTTTCAGCTCCTCCAGTGACGAGAATTTTCGCTCGTCGCGTATTTTGTGCCGGAACACCACGTCAATGGACTTGCCGTAGATATCACCACTGAAATCGAATAAATGCACCTCGAGAATCGCTTTGCTCCGATCCGCCACCGTGGGTCGCATGCCGACATTGGCAACGCCGTGGTAGAGCCGTCCATTGATACCCGCCACTTTCACCGCGTATACACCGGCTATCGGCGATTTTATGCGATGCAGCTCCACATTGGCCGTGGGTACGCCCAGTGTCCGACCCAGTTGGCGGCCGTAACACACCTTGCCGGTCATGCCATAGGGTCGACCCAACAGGCGCTCGGCCAATACGAAATCGGCATTTTCCAGTGCGTGGCGAATGCGGGAACTACTGACCCGCTCACCATCCACCATCACCGATGGGGTATCGGCCACTTCAAATCCGTATTGCTCACCAGCGGCTCGCAGCGATGCCGCATTGCCCTTGCGGCCCGCGCCAAAACGCAGGTCGTCCCCTACCACCACATATTTGATACCAAGCCCCGCCACAAACACCGATTCGATAAACCGGTCGGCGCTGATCGCGCGAAAGTGCTCGTTAAAATTGATTCTCAGCACCCGGTCGACACCCAGGGCGCGCAGGGCAACCAATTTCTCACGAAAACTCATCAACCGGGGCGGCGCCGCCACCGGGGCAAAAAACTCCCGGGGCAAGGGCTCGAAGCAGATCACCACTACCGGCAAATC
>CBDUUA010000149.1:0-5752 GCA_965370135.1 uncultured Cellvibrionales bacterium | reverse complement strand
TGTACTCCCCGCGCAGATCCCATATCAGCTCTTCCACCGCCTCAGTACCCTTGGGATCCAGCGCCGAGCAGGGCTCATCCATCAACAATAATGTGGGTTGCACCGGCAGCAGGCGCGCAATACACAACTTTTGCTGCTCTTCGAGTGACAACTCGGTGGCCTTGCGGTTGAGGTGATCCTTGACCTTGTCCCACAATAAAACCTTGCGCAAGGCCGACTCGACAACTTCGTCCTTGTTGCCGCCGCGGCCGCTGTTATGAATGTTATGGCCGAACAGTACGTTGTCGCGAATCGAAATGGGCAGTGGATTGGGCCGCTGGAAAACCATGCCGATCTGCTTGCGAACCTGCAGCAATTCGATGCCGGGGTCGTAAATATTTTGCCCCAGCACGTCTATGGCGCCTTCGATTCGCACATAGTCGAGGCGCTCATTGATGCGATTGACACTGCGAAGGAAGGTGCTTTTGCCACAACCGGATGGGCCGATCAAGGATGTAATGATGCCGCTTTTAATTTGTAAATTGATATCGAAAAGCGCCTGAAACGTGCCATACCACAGGCTCAGGTCGCGGGTTTCAATGGCGTACTCATCACTATGCGTAGAGTTATCACTATCTTGCTGCTGAGGCATTGAGGCGACTTTATTCATGGGTGTAGTCTCAGGTGTAGTCTCAAAGTGGTTTCCAGTATCCTGCCCTTTCAAATCGATTGTGTCGTCGGAAAGGGGGGGGCATCAGCCAAATTTACCCTGGATATAATCGATGGTCTTCTGGTTGGCAACCTGGCCATTGAATAATGCTTCTGTATCACCGACCTCCACACACTTGCCTTCGAGGAAAAAGGCCGTCCGATCCGCCAATCGCCGGGCCTGTTGCACCAGGTTGGTCACCAGGATGATTGTCATCTCGGATTTCAGCTCCTTGAGCACATCCTCAATACGCATGGTGGTTACCGGATCGACGGCAATTGAGAACTCGTCGAGCATTAATACCTCCGGGTTTTGCGACAGCGCCCGGGCGATGGTCAGGCGCTGTTGCTGGCCACCGGACAGCAGGCTGCCCAATGAATCGAGACGATCCCCCACTTCATCCCAGAGTGCCGCCCGCGCCAGGCAGCGTTCGACAATGATATCGAGCTTTGCCTTGTTCTTTATACCGGAAAGTCGCGGCGCCAGGGCGACATTGTCGTATATCGTCATCGGCAGGCCGACCGGTAGCGGAAATACCACACCGATGCGCTTGCGCAGTGCATAGATATTACGGGCAGCGCGAACATTGATGCCGTTGAAAAGAATATCGCCCTTTACCTCCATATTTGAGGTAAACACATCCATGCGGTTGATCGCTTTCAGAAACGAGGTTTTACCCGCGTTAGCCGGGCCGATAATGCCGAAGATTTCATGTTCACGAATATCCAGCGACACCCCTGCCAATGCCGGCACCTTGTCATACTCAATCGCCAGGTTCCTGACTTCAATTTTTATCGGAGGACTTACCATTTTTTCTTACCGCGCAGGTACATACGAAAGGCAATTGAAACACTGTTCATCAGCAATACCATGCCGATAAGCACCAGTGCCACGCCGTAGGGAAGAGCTTCAGGAATATTGGGAACCTGGGTGGTGACCACAAATAGATGCAGTGACAACGCCATGGTCTGGTCGAATACGCTCTCGGGCAGAAACGGCAGGTAAAACGCCGCGCCGGTAAACATAATGGGAGCGGTTTCTCCGGTAGTGCGTGAAACCTCGAGAATCACACCGGTAAGAATACCGGTGACGGCATTGGGTAACACCACCTTGCGGATGGTCTGCCAGCGAGTTGCGCCCATATTCCAGCACGCCTCCCGAAATGCCTGGGGTACCGATTGCAGGGACTCTTTGCTGGCGACGATGACCACCGGCAGGGTCATGATCGCCAGGGTCAGGCTGGCAGCCAATATACTGGTGCCGAACTTGAAAAAGATGACAAAAGCGCCGACGCCGAACAGCGCATGCACGATAGAGGGCACCCCCGCGAGGTTGATAATCGCGATATTGATGGCACGGGTCAGCCAGTTATCGGGGGCATACTCACTGAGATAGATGGCAGCGGCAATACCAATGGGCACCGATGCCAGCAAAGCCACGGTCACCAACCACACAGTACCGAATAGCGCCGGGAAGATGCCCCCCGCGGTCATGCCATCGGTAGGCGCCGTAAACAAAAACTCGATGCTGATGATACCGCCGCCTTTATAGATCAACATGCTGACGATCATCAGCACGGGCAGTATCAGTAACAGCGTCATCATCATAAACAGGGTGCGAAACAGATCCTGGGATCGCTGGTTTCGCCTGTTGAGCTGGGATGTAGCAAACATGGTCATTAGTGTCGTGTCCTAGCCTTTACGCACGCCCCGAACAACCAGGTCGGCTGTCAGGTTTATTAAAAAAGTGATCAGGAAAAGAAAGATACCGATGGTAAACAATACACCGTAGTGTTCTGAGCCGACGGCGGTTTCGCCCAACTCTGCAGCGATGGTAGCGGTAAGCGCCCGCACCGAGTCGAACACGCTGCCGGGGATGTTGACCGAGTGCCCGGTCGCCATCAGCACCGCCATGGTTTCGCCAAAACCGCGGCCGACACCGAGTAGCACGGCGCCTAGCAAGCCGTTCTTGGCTGCCGGTAGTACCACCTTTCGGATGACCTGCCAGCGCGTCGCCCCCATGGCTTCAGCGGCCTCGCGGTAGGAATCCGGCACCGCCTTGAGCGCGTCCTCCGCAATAGACGCCATGATCGGAGCGGCCATAAGCCCGAGGATAATACCGGCATTGAGCACATTCAGGCCGACCGGCACGTCGAAGAGCTGGATTATGAGTGGGTTCATTATCGACAGACCGATAAATCCCCACACCACCGAGGGAATGGCAGCCAGCAATTCCACCAGTATCTTGAGATATTCGCGCTTTTTGCCGGTAGCAAATTCCCCGATATAGATAGCGGAGCCCAGGGCGAAGGGAATAGCAACGATCATGGCCAGGCCGGTAACGCTGGCAGTGCCGGCAATCAAGGCGAGGATACCAAATTCCGGATCGTCCTCATCACTGGGAAACCAGTATTCAGAGGTGAAAAACTCGACAATATCCAGATCCTGGGTGACGAAGCCAAACCCTTCCTTGGTGATAAACACGAAGATACCGATGATAAAGACAATGGCGGAGATACCACCGATAAACACCATCGTCTGCATGAGTTTATCGACATACCACGCCAAGTCGCGGCGATCGAAGGACGAATGCACGACTGCGGGAACAGAGTTTTCCATATCAGGAGGCGTCCTCTCCGCGCAGGTCGACCATGAGATCCTTAATCAATATCGCCAACTGGCGGTGGGCGGCCTCAAAGGATTCTGAATTCCCCATGGACTCCAGATCAGAGAATTTCCAGTTGAGCATCACGGTGTGAAAAGGAGGCCGTTCGATGGCTTTGGCAGCCGCTCCTTGCAGGCTGACAATCACATGGAATTCCGCCAGTTCAGCCTGCGTGTAATCGAGTTTCACCGGCGCATCGGCATCGAGATCGACCCCCCTCCCCGCCATAAATCCGAGCATGCCGGGCTGCAGACCGGCGGCTGCCTCACAGCCGGCGCTACTATACTCACCACTTTGCGGAAAGTTTTTGCGGGCAATGGCCGCGGCCATCGGCCCCAGGCAGCTGTTATCCTCATCCAGGAACAGTATGCGATAGACTTTTTTCGCCTTGGTCTGGCCGGTAACCTGGAATACCGTTTCCTCGCAGAGATTTTTAGCCTGGTCGGCGATGCGCTCAAGGCGATGATAAACCACGAATATGGCGAACCTGTCCGCCATCGACAACTGATCAGCCTGTTCGAGCAAAGCGTCAAACACGGAGACAAAAGTTGCCTGAACATCGCTGGACATCGCCATGGTGCCCTGCGCCAACTCTACGTTGCCCTGTTCGAAGGCCTGTACCGACTGTTGCAGCACATTTCTCGCTTCCGCAGCCATCAGTTCGACCCCTCGAGCCATCTCTCCCTGAGGCAGTGTCGACAGTTGAAACAGCTCGCGGCAAATGGTGACCGCGTAGTCCCCTATGCGCTCCAGTAAAATATTGGCACGAAAAATTGAAGACACCAGTCGCAGATGACCGGCGCTGGGCAAATGAACGGCAATAAAACTATGGCAGAGCCCGTCGATACGACGCATGGCCCGATTGATATGGCCATCGGCGAGTATGGTGTTGCCGGCCAGCTCCTTGTTGCCGGTGAGCAGGGCGTGAACAGCATTCTTTACCGCGGCCTCAACCATGGAGGCCAGTTGCCTGACCTCCTGGTTTATGTGCTGCAGATCCTTTTCCAGACGTTCTTCGTAGTGAGACATGGTGGTTTGGGCCGCCCTCCGCGGGAGCCGGGCACGAACCCCCGGCTATTCACTTGGATTATTCTGCGAGCCTTCGACTGTTTTTTCGACAAATTTCGACTGATTTCGACTGATTTTAACAAGGGTCGACTATTTTCGAAGAACAGCGGCTCGCGGGTCTGTTACTTACAGGTAACGCTGGTGGCCGGTGCGTAACCCTTTTTGAGGATAATACACTGGCCGGTATCACTCATGATCCAGTCGAGATAGGCCTTGATTGCGCCCTGGGGCTCGCCGTCGGTATACATAAACAGAGGCCGGGCAATGGGGTAACTGCGATCGACCGCGGTCGCGACACTGGGGCTGACACAGGCTGTGTCCCCTGATTTAATACAGGCCATTTTTACATGATCCGTTGCATAGGCCAGCCCACTGTAGCCAATCGCACAGGGGGTTTTCTCAATCAGGTCGACAACATCCTTGGAGCCATGCATATCGAGTGTGCCGGAGCGATACTTGCCCTTTTTACCCAGTACCGCCTTCTGAAAGTAGGCATAGGTACCCGAGTTGTTTTGCCGGCTGACAACAACGATTTTATCGCTTTTACAACCAGGCACGGTAATATCGAGGTCAGACCACTTGCGGGCTTTGCCCTCGCGACCATAAATCTGCTTCAGCTGTTGCAGCGACATTGTTGTCGCCGGATTGTCCGGGTGCATATAGACGGCAAGGGCATCGTATCCGACCACGTGCTCAACCGGATTTTGACCCCGATCTTTGGCCATTTTGACTTCACTGTCCTTCATCTTGCGGCTGGCATTGGCGATATCGACCGTGCCGTTGATCATGGCGGCAATACCGGTACCCGAACCACCCCCTGACACTGCTACCGCAATGTCTGGATTAACCTTATGGTATTCTTCTGCCCAGGCTTGGGCCACATTGACCAGGGTATCTGATCCTTTGTTTTGAATTACAGTGCGCGCCTGCGCTGAAACCGCCATCACGAGGGCAGTAGACAATAAGGCTGCGGGAATAAGGCTTCTGGCTTTCACAGTAAAACTCCTATGGCGGAATAAAGCGGAATAAAATAAGGCGTACGGGAGAAAACAATAGTCCAGAAGTATGACGCTTTTGTTACAGGTTTTGATTTGACCGGCTAGTCGGTAGATGTCGCGATAAGGTTAGTTGATCCACTTCTTCAGCATGGTGAAACTGTAAAACCAGCGTGGATTTCAAAATGAAAAAGTGCCACATAACCTGAATCGCCGAAGGGAATGATTATTACCAGGTAGTACCTTTAAATACTGTACCACTAACCCTCCCACTAACCATGGGGATCACTTCAGGGGAGCGATAAATTCATCGGCAAAGCGTTTAATACCGTCCAGT
>CBDUUA010000148.1:0-5764 GCA_965370135.1 uncultured Cellvibrionales bacterium | reverse complement strand
CGTCGAGCAACGCATCATTGAGCGTGCCCGCCAATTGGCACTGGATGCAGGCATCGGACCCAGCTTGCAGCGGGTGCAGGGTTATGCCCACACACTGAGCTATGGCGCATTGGTATTGGCGCTGCTATTGGGCAGCCTGGCGGCAATGCAAGCCTTTGACCAGGGCAATGCCGTCGTCAATTTCTACTGGCTGTTGCTGGTATTACTGGGTTTCAACCTGGCCAGCCTGGTGTTCTGGCTGCTGGGCTTGTGGGCGAGTAACAGCTCCACCGCCGGCGCGCTGGGTCAAAGCGGAGCCTATCTGGTGCAACACTGGATAGCAAAAACCGCGCGCGCCGGCGCCAATGATGTGCAGTTGGCCAAAGCCTGGCTTGGCGTGATGCTAAATGGCGCACCGGGGCGCTGGGCTTTGAGCAGTTTGAGCCACGCCCTGTGGGCGGGCTATCTCATCGGTGGCCTACTTATGATTTTTATATTGCTCGCCGCTCGCCAATATGATTTCGTCTGGGAAACTACCCTGCTGGGTGAAACCACCTTTATTCCACTAACCCGGGCCCTGGCCCTGCTACCCGCTCAAATGGGCTTGCCCACTCCCAGCCTGGAGCAAATTACCCAGAGTCGCCTCGGGGCCGACCCACTGCTATTGGCCTCGGCACGCCAGGCCTGGGCCAGCCTGCTTATCGCCAGCCTGCTGCTCTACGGCGTACTGCCGAGAATATTGCTGTTCACTCTCTGCCGCGCGTTGCAAGCCCGGGCACTCAGCAAATTTCAGTTGGACACCAGCCGACCGTACTACGTGCGACTACGCCAGCGGCTAATCCCGCCGGCCAGAACCCTGGGTATCGTCGACGCCGATGACGATGCAACACAGGCTAAAAGTACTGGCCCTGTCAGCAGCAGCGACCATGCCATACCTGCAGATGCCTATTGGCTGGGTATCGAGCTGGGGCCAGAGGAACTTTGGCCACCGCTGCCGATACCATCGCAACAGGACCTGGGCCGGGTTTCCGACCGCGACGACCAGCACCGCGCCCGGGCTCGAGTTGCCAAACTGGGATCCACCCCATTGGTGCTGGCAATTCCCATGCACCGCTCCCCGGATCGGGGCCTGGCGCGACTCATCAGTCAACTGCTATCGGCTCATCCCCAGGGGTGCTGGCTGGCGCTGCTGGAGAACCGCGCAAGCGGTACACCTGACAGCGAGAAGGACGCCCGGCTTTGCGACTGGCATGCACTGGCGGCCCAGGTCGGTTTTGAGGCGGATAATATTACACAGTGGGTAGTCAACAGCACTGCCGACAACGAGGAGGCCAACCATGGCTGATACCGCCATTCGTATCGCCGTTGTGGGCCACGCCAATACCGGCAAAACCTCGCTGATGCGCACCCTGTTGCGAGATACGCGCTTTGGCACCATCGCCAACCAACCTGGCAGCACTCGCCATGTGGAGGCCGGCTCACTGGTGGTCGGCGATGACGCCATTATCACCCTCTTCGATACCCCCGGGCTCGAAGATTCCATCGGACTGCTGGAATTACTGGAGAGCTTCTTCAAGGATCGCAACACTGACGGCATCGAACGCCTGCGCAATCTGCTGTCCCATGGCGATGACTACCCCCAGTTCCAGCAGGAAGCCAAAGTGGTGCGCCAGTTACTACAGTGTGACTTGCTATTTTACGTCATCGACTGCCGCGAACCGGTACTGGGCAAGTACCGCGATGAGCTCACCATTCTCAATTACGCCGCCCGGCCCATTATCCCGGTACTGAATTTTATTGCCGCACCCGGGGCTCGTACCGACCTCTGGCGGCAGCAGCTGGCTCGCCTGGGCCTGCACGCCACCGTCGAGTTCGACACCGTGGTATTCAGTTTTGAAGGGGAAAAACGCCTCTACCAAAAGATTCAAAGCCTGCTGGGTCAACACTACGAGCAGCTGCAACGCTTGATCGATGAACGCCAGCAACAGCTGCAGCTATGCTGGCAGGCAGCGTCGCGCTGCAGCGCTGAACTACTGGTTAATGTGGCCGCTTATCGACTCGAAGTCTCCCCGCAAAGCAGCGACATGCAAAAAGTAACCGCAGTGATGCAGAAGACCGTGAGGAAGGCGGAAGCAGATTGCGCGAAAACCTTGCTGCAACTATTCGGCTTTCGCGCCAAAGATCTGCTCGCCGGGCAATTGCCGGTGCAGGGAGGTCGTTGGCAGTATGATTTGTTTGACCCCCAGGGCCTTGCCCAGTTCGGCATTAACGCCGGTAGCGCCGCCATGAAAGGCGCAGCGGCAGGGGCAGGTGTGGATCTATTGACCGGCGGCCTCAGCCTGGGCCTGGGCACCGCCCTCGGCGCCGCTGCCGGGGTATTGTGGTCCGGGGGCAAGCGCTTTGGCAGGGATATTTCTGTCCGTATGCGGGGTCATCAGCAAGTCTGTGTCGACGAGGCCACCCTGCAAGTACTCTGGTTTCGCCAGCACCAGCTACTACATGCACTGCTGGATCGGGGGCACGCAGCACAGCAACCTCTGGAGTTCAAGGAAGGCAGTCGAGCCCTGCCGGGGCATTGGCAGCAATGGCTGGCACGCTGTCGTAGCAATGCGCACTGGTCTCGCTTCAATCGTCCGCACCAGCTTTCAGACCCGGCGAGGGAGAAGACCCTGCTGGATATTACCGAAGTGGTCGCCGCCTCTGCAGAGCAGATAAAGTGAGCTGCAAATTCGGCTCATGGCCCGGGAACGGCACCGCAGCTTGAGGGGGCCGGCAGGCCTGCAAAGCGATCTTCAATCCAACTGGTGATTACCGGTTGCACCACACTGGGCGCCTCATAGGGTACCCGATGCCCGGTATCGAACCACCGGAGATATATATTCTGTCCCCTGCCGCAGGTTTCCTCGACCCATGGAACCAGGGCCCCGGCGGGAATCTGTGGGTCGTAGCGGCCGTGGATCATGAGCATGGGAGAAGCTCCCACCCGGAGGCCTGGAGTGGCATCGCGCAGGGGATCATAGTTGCTGGTAGTGGTTGGTAAGGGAGCACCCTCGACAAACAGATAATCCGCATCCAATGAGCCGTAGGTAGAGACCAACTGGTCGACACAAATAGAATTCAGGGCTTGGGCGGCCTCGATCCCCGCCGGGGTAAACCATCTCGACAGTGGTACTTCGGCATCACCGTAGGCAGCATTCTGGGACAGGCCGACCATCACCAAATAACCTTTGTAGGGCGAGGTCTTGATATGCTGCAGCATTTGACCGGCGCTATCGACAATGCCGGTGCCGCTGCCGATGGTACCAAGGATATTCAGCTCAGGAGCGTAACTGCCGGCCAATTCATTGGCGAATATAACCGCATGACCTCCCTGGGAGTGGCCGAACAGGATTGCGGCGGCGCCGGCGCCGGCAAAGCCCCGGGCCGCTCTCACCGAGTCGAGCACACTGCGCCCCTCGGTGGGGCCCACCAGGTATTGGTGCAAGCCCGCAGTACCAAGCCCCTGGTAGTCAGTGGCTGTCACCACGAAGCCGCGATCAAGGAAGTCCTCCAGCAACGGGATGGTGTCCCTCGGGGTCGAGCGCCGGGTTGGGGCGCAGGCATCTGCCAAACCGACAGTGCCGTGGGCGAAGGCCAACACGGGATAACCCTTGGCAGGCCTGGGGTGCTTCCTGGGGTCGGGCTTGGCGATCCATCCCGACACCGTAATCGGCTCATTCTTCAAAGTACGGGAGCGGTAGCGCACTTCCCAGATACGGTGTTTCCGCAGTGGGGCAATCTCCCGGCTCCACACCACATCGCCATCACCACTGTCCGAGCCAGTAGTCTCCGGCTTGACCTTGACAGCCACGGTATCTGTGGCTGGAACTACCGTATCGCCACTGACGGACAACTCGAACTGCAGTTGCTCTGTCGTCTTCACGTCAGGCGCTACAAAGCTGGGTCGCAGGGTTCGGGCATTCTTGAGCTCGGTGGGCTGGCCGTTAGTCTGCTGCCATTGATAGGACAGTGCAGTGCTGTCGCTATTCGAAACAACACCTTGCAATACTACCTCGGTGCCCTCGGTTACCGTCTGGTCTATACCGGAATCCACCTGCAGCGCCGTAAGTAGCGCAAATTTGGCCTCCAATTGGAAGGTCTTCCCCCAGTTCTTCTGCACAGCACTCGCGGGGACATTGAACACGCAGTGCTCGGTGTCACTATTGCAGCCTTCCCAACCGACAAACCGCCAGCCATCCCTGGGTTTGGCGGTATAGGTTTCGACGTAATCGCCAACTATGGTAAACGTACACGGCTGTTGTTCCAGCATGCAATTGCGGGTGCCGGAGGCCGATGAGAGATCGCCTTTCCCCTGAATATTCAGAGAGTGACCACAGCCAACCAGTAACAAGGCCAGGACGGACAACAGCAGGCCGCGACCAAAAACCAACTTGATCTTGTTTCGTTGAACACCAGGTAAAATCGCCACTTAAGCCCCTTTCAATTACATCTATAATTACATCAATTACATCTAAACCAGCAACAACATTGACGTCCATTTACCGCCAAGCCGAGTCTCCTCGATTCCTCGTGAGGTGGGGGATCGTAGTTTATCACGCGTCAAACAGCAATCTGCAATATTCGCGCCAGTATCAATTTCACTATAATTATCATTAAGTTAAGAGATTTTATGCATTATTAACAATAACAAGCTGTAAAGATATTCGACAGTTACAGCCTGTAATTCAGACAAGCGCACAGGTGGCCGATGTGTGGATGTCGCAGCACTACTCGGGCAACTGAGCTATGCGCAGCAGAATCTTACCGCCGCGCCCTGGCTGCACTGATGCAGCCAACGCCTCCCGAACATGGCCCAGATCATAAGTTTGCTCGACTTGCGCACCCAGCACACCCCGTTCGAGAAGCCGCCCCACCTGGCGAATAGCCATCAGTATTTTTAGCGGGGATTGTTGCGCCAGCCAGGCGCCGGCAAAAAAGCCGGACAATTGTACCAGCGGCATCATCAAGTCCCGGGACGGCAGGCTAACAGGCTGATTGGCGAGAGTGCCGAACCTGCGGCGTCCTGCAGCAGCCAGCTGCCGCGACGAACCTTGAGTACCTGGTTGATCAATAGCCAGGAAACCACTGCCACAGGCATCGACGATGCCCACACCTTCACCACCGAGGGTATAGGGTAGCGAGGGATAGGGTTGGCTACCACATCAAATCATCGGGAATCGGATAATCGGCATAGGGATCATCCTCATCATCATCCTGGGTCTCGCTCTGGTGCATGACCAACACCGCCTCCGCATCCCGCTCACGAATTTTTGCCGCAATAGCGGCTGGAATCAATTGATAGTCATCGGCTAAGCGCACGATGGCAATCTGCCCCCGGGCCAATTGGCGCTGCAAAATATCATTGATTTGGAGCTTCTTGATTTTGCCCTGATCGGCAAATTGATAGGCAATATCGCCTCCCCTGCGCTCGATGCGGTGACTGCTGATCAACTGCACGATCTGGGCGGCAATAGCTTTTTGTTGCGCCTGCTGTTGCAGAACCTTATTGAGCTCGCGACCGCGCTCAGCTTGCGCTACCAATGCCCGCTGCGCCGCCAGCTTTACCTCATCGACCGGAGCCGGCCCCTTGCCCTGCTGTTTGGCCTGTTTGCGCTTGGCTCGCTTGTGCTGCTTGAGTTTTTTCCCATCTACCAGCCCGCTGTTAAGCAACTGGTCCTGGAGCGAATTTGTCATAGTGGCTACCCGGAATTTAACTAATTCGCCTAGGAGTCTGCCGGATTTAGGC
>CBDUUA010000147.1:0-5770 GCA_965370135.1 uncultured Cellvibrionales bacterium | reverse complement strand
CTGGCCATAAAGTCGTCCTGGACCCGGTTGCGCTCATCGGCAGTCATCCCGGCGTGGTAGTGTTGGGCCTTGAGGCCTCCTTGCCGGAGCATGGCGGCGACTCGTTCGGCGGTTTTTTGCAGGGTCACATAGACGATGCCCGGAGTGCGGCCTGCCTGCTTGAGTCGCTGGAGCAGCACACTGTCGCGGTCACTGTCATCGCGGCAGGCGCTGACCCTCAGTTCCAGGTTGGGGCGGTAGAAGCCGGTATTGATGACGTGCTCAGCCTGGATGGCAAATTCCCGCGCCATGTCATCGATGACCGCCGGGGTGGCCGTTGCCGTTAGCGCAAGCACGCGCTCCACCTTCAGGGATTTTGCCGCCATGGCGATTTTCAGGTAGTCGGGGCGAAAATTATGTCCCCAGGAGGAGATACAGTGGGCTTCATCAACGGCTAACAGTGCGATTTTTATCCCTGCGATCTGTGCCAGAAAGCGCTCATTGCCGAGTCGCTCGGGGGCGATGTAGAGCAGCTTGAGCTTGCCCGAGCGCATATCATCGAGCACCTGGCGGCGCTGGTCTTCTTCCAGCGATGAGTCGAGGCGCGCGGCGGCGATGTTGCGCTCTCTCAGGGCGTCTATCTGGTCTTTCATCAGCGCGATCAGGGGAGAGACAACCAGTGTCAGCCCCTCTAAACAAAGAGCCGGCAGCTGGTAACAGAGGCTCTTGCCTGAGCCCGTAGGGAAAATGGCGGCGGCGCTGTGGCCGGCGAGCAGCGCCTGAATGACATCCTGCTGGCCGGGGCGGAAGGCGTCGAAGCCAAAATTCTGCTGTAGTAGATTCTGGATATCTTGCATGCTATTGGTTGCGATAAATGGTAGCGATAAATGGTTGCGGTAGAGGAAGAGCAGGAAGAATAGAACCACAGTTCCAGGATGTCCACTGCCTCGCCCCGACCGGACTCTAGCTGTGAGCGTCAGGCTGCGCCGCTTGCAGCAGTGAAATAAACGCCCGCGCCGCATTGGTGAGCGAATGCTTGCGGTGAAAGATATAACCCAGTTGGCGGCTCAGGGCAGGGGAGCTGACCGGCAATTCCACTAAACCATCATCCAGCATGGTTCTGGGCAATACGCTCCAACCCAGGCCGACATTGACCATCATTTTGATCGTCGCCAGATTGAGGCTGCCCGACACGGTGGTGGACAGATCCCGAATCTCCTGCTCTGCCAGCTGCAATTGTTGCAGGGCGACAAATGCTTTCAAGTTTTGCGTATCCATAAAAGGATCCAGGCAGAAAAAGTTCAATCATAAAATATTTGTATAGAAACAATAAATAATATCAATTTGTTTTATTTTAGTGTGAAACATACACTAGTGCCTTATTTAACAGGCCTTACAAGAGAGGTTCCGATGGCGGCACAAACCTTATATGACAAGCTCTGGGCTTCCCATCTGGTAACGGAGCGGGACGACGGTACTGCCTTGTTGTATATCGACAGGCATTTAATTCACGAAGTGACCTCTCCCCAGGCCTTTGAAGGCATGCGGCTGGCCGGGCGCAAGCCCTGGCGCATCGACGCCAACCTGGCCACCCCGGATCACAATGTTCCCTCGGATATCGCCGAGCGCAGGGCCGGGGTCGCCGGTATCGAAGATCCGGTTTCCCGCATCCAGGTCAAAACCCTGGATGACAATTGCAGGGACTTTGGTCTGGTGGAATTTACTATCAATGATCCGCGTCAGGGTATTGTGCATGTGGTGGGGCCGGAGCAGGGGGCGACGCTGCCGGGTATGACGGTGGTGTGCGGTGATTCCCATACCGCGACCCACGGCGCGCTGGGTGCCCTCGCCCATGGTATTGGCACCTCCGAGGTCGAGCATGTGTTGGTGACCCAGTGCCTGATCCAGAAGAAAATGAAAAACATGCTGGTACAGGTGGACGGCCAGTTACAAGCCGGGGTGACCGCCAAGGATATTGTACTGGCGGTTATCGGTGTGATCGGCACTGCCGGCGGCAGCGGCCACGCCATTGAATTTGCCGGTGAGGCTATTCGCGCGCTATCGGTGGAAGGGCGTATGACCATTTGTAATATGGCGATCGAAGCCGGCGCCCGGGTCGGTATGGTGGCAGTGGACCAGATTACCCTCGACTACGTCAAGGGCAAGCCCTTTGCACCCACGCCTGAGTTGTGGGGCGAGGCCGAGTCATATTGGCGTACGCTGCACAGTGATGTCGGCGCCCAATTTGACCGAGTGGTGAAACTGGATGCCGCGATTATTCCCCCCCAGGTCACCTGGGGTACCTCCCCGGAGATGGTCTTGCCGGTAAATGCCAGGGTGCCGGCGCCGGAGGATTTTTCCGAACCGGCACGGCGAGAAGCGACCCAACGAGCCTTGCACTACATGGGCTTGCAAGCAGGCATGTCGATAACTGATATCCAGCTCGACCGGGTATTTATCGGCTCCTGCACCAATTCCCGGATCGAGGATTTGCGCGCTGCAGCCGCTGTGGTCAAGGGTAAGACGGTGGCAGCCACTATCAAACAAGCACTGGTGGTGCCGGGCTCCGGTCTGGTAAAAGCCCAGGCGGAGGCCGAGGGTCTGGACAAAATATTTACCGCGGCGGGGTTGGAGTGGCGCGCTCCCAGTTGCTCCATGTGCCTGGCGATGAATGCCGACAGGTTGGGGCAGGGCGAGCATTGTGCCTCGACCTCCAATCGCAATTTTGAGGGCCGGCAGGGCTACGGGGGGCGCACGCACCTGGTGAGCCCGGCAATGGCGGCAGCGGCGGCGGTGGCTGGGCATTTTGTCGATGTGCGAGAGCTTATCGCTGCAGAGGAGAGTCGGTGATGCAGGCATTTACAGTTTTGGATGGGGTTGTGGCGCCCATGGATCGCGCCAATGTCGACACCGATTTAATTATCCCCAAGCAATTCCTGAAGTCGATCAAACGCACCGGTTTTGGACCCAATCTGTTCGACCAGTTGCGCTACCTCGACGAGGGCCAGCCAGGGCAGGATTGTAGCGAGCGACCCCTGAATCCGGACTTTGTTCTCAATCAGCCGCGCTACCAGGGCGCGTCTATCCTGCTGGCGCGGGAAAATTTCGGCTGCGGTTCCAGTCGTGAGCACGCACCCTGGGCGCTGGAGGACTATGGCCTGCGCTGTATTATTGCGCCGAGCTTTGCCGATATCTTCTATAACAATTGCTTTAAGAACGGCTTGCTGCCCATCGTGCTCGACGCGGCGCGGGTAGAGGAGTTGTTTCAGGCCCTTTATACCAGAGAAGGGTATCGCTTGCGTGTCGATCTCGAGCAGCAGCGTATTCGCCGTGACCATGGCGAGGACATCCGTTTCGAGGTCGACGCATTTCGCAAGCACTGCCTGCTGCACGGTCTCGACGATATCGGCCTCACCCTGCAGGATGCCGATGCCATCCGCGCTTTCGAGCAGCGCTGGCAGCAACAGTCGCCCTGGCTATTTGGGGTCATTACCAGCTGATTTGTTAGAAACTATCGCAGCCATAAGATGAATATGAGCTAATTAGAGGAGGCAGTTGAAAAATGATTAAGGTGTTATTGATCCCGGGGGACGGTATTGGCCCGGAAGTTGTGAAAGAAGCCCACAAGGTACTCGATCGGGTGGCGGCGCAGCGTGGGCTGTCCATCGATTATGACGAGGCCTTGCTCGGCGGGGCCGCTATCGATGCCACCGGCGTGCCGATGCCGGAGTCGACCCTCGCCGCGGCGCAGCAGTCCGATGCGATTCTGTTCGGCGCTCTCGGTGGGCCGCAGTGGGATCAACTCGATGCCGCCATAAGGCCGGAGAAGGGGCTGTTGCAGTTTCGCTCGGCGCTGGAGCTGTTTGGCAATCTGCGGCCGGCAATACTCTACCCCCAGTTGGCGGAGGCGTCGACGTTAAAGCCGGAGGTGGTGTCCGGACTGGATATTTTGATTGTGCGGGAACTGACCGGTGGCATTTATTTTGGTGAACCCCGGGGCATTCGCACCCTGGAGAACGGCGAACGCCAGGGCTATAACACCTACGTCTACAGTGAGACCGAAATTCGTCGCATCGCACGGCTGGCCTTTGAGTCTGCGCGCAAGCGTCGGGGCCGGGTGTGTTCGGTCGATAAGGCCAATGTGCTCGAGGCGACGATGTTGTGGCGGGAAATCCTTACCGAGTTGGGGGCTAGCGACTATCCGGATGTTGAACTTAGCCATATGTACGTCGATAACGCCGCCATGCAATTGGTGCGGGCGCCCAAGCAATTTGATGTGCTGGTCACCGGCAACCTGTTTGGCGATATTTTATCTGATGCGGCGGCGATGCTAACCGGCTCTATTGGCATGTTGCCGTCGGCGTCCCTGGATAAAAACGGCCGTGGCCTGTATGAACCCTGCCATGGGTCGGCCCCGGATATTGCAGGCCAGGGCAAAGCCAATCCGCTGGCGACCATTCTGTCGGCGGCGATGATGTTGCGCTACTCCCTCGACCAGGCGGCAGCGGCGGATGCGGTTGAACAAGCGGTGTCCACGGTGTTGGACCAAGGCTACCGCACCGAGGATATCTATACCGTGGGAACCCGCAAGGTGACGACTGCGGAAATGGGCGATGCCGTCGTCGCCGCACTTGCTTAAGACACACTCGTTTAAGACACTGTCGCCTAGAGAGGGACAAACAGGATTGGGTACTCACATGAAAGCAGGTTTTGTCGGATGGCGGGGTATGGTCGGCTCCGTGCTGTTAGAGCGAATGCGGGAGGAAAATGACTTCCACGGGCTGGAGCCGACGTTTTTTAGCACCTCGAATATTGGCGGCGACAGCCCTGATGTGGGCGTGCCGACACCGATCTTGCAGGATGCCATGGATCGCTCCCTGCTGGCGACGATGGATGTCGTGGTGTCCTGCCAGGGGGGTGACTACACTCGGGCGGTCTACGGTGATTTGCGCGCCGGCGGCTGGCAGGGCTACTGGATCGATGCGGCGTCATCACTGCGTATGGCGGAGGATGCGGTCATTATCCTCGATCCGGTCAATCGCGATTTGATCGACCAGGCTATGGCCCGGGGACAAAAAACCTATGTCGGTGGCAATTGCACGGTCAGCCTGATGCTGATGGCGGTGGCTGGTCTATTCAATGCCGGCCTGGTGGAGTGGATCAATTCCCAGACCTACCAGGCGGCCTCCGGTGCCGGCGCACGCAATATGCGCGAGCTGATTCAACAGATGGGCTCGATTCATGCTGTGGTCGCCGATAAATTGCACCGTCCGGAGTCCAGTATTCTCGACATCGACCGGCAGGTTATTGAGCGCATGCGCTCTGGGAATTTTCCGGTCGATTGCTTTGGCGCGCCGCTGGCGGGAAGCCTGCTGCCCTGGATCGATACTGAACTCGACCATGGCCAGAGCCGGGAGGAGTGGAAAGGCCAGGCGGAAACCAACAAAGTATTGGGGCTGGAGGGCCGGCCCGTGCCGGTGGATGGCACCTGCGTCAGGATCGGCGCCATGCGTTGTCACAGTCAGGCCCTGACCATCAAGCTCAATCGGGAAGTCCCTGTTGCCGAGCTCGAGACCATTATTGGTAAGGCCAATGACTGGGTACAGGTGGTGCCGAACCATCGCGAGCAAACCCTGGAGCAACTCAGCCCCACTGCAGTGAGTGGCACCTTGGGCATTGCCGCAGGCCGTATTCGAAAGTTGAGTATGGGGCCAGACTATCTCTCGGTTTTTACTGTGGGGGATCAATTGCTGTGGGGTGCGGCGGAACCCCTGCGGCGAATGCTGGCCAT
>CBDUUA010000146.1:0-5797 GCA_965370135.1 uncultured Cellvibrionales bacterium | reverse complement strand
CATCCCGGCAGTGTCCTGGCCGGGACTCTTTAATTCCCGCCGCAGGATTTCTCCAGGAAAATACCATCGACAAAATTAACGGGAGGGATACCAGACGGTGCGCCGTTGGTCAGCCGCTGCAATAGCCGGGTGCGCTGCCCGGTTAAAAAATTGGCGCCCAGTTGGGGAGCGAAGAGCAACAAGGTCTGGGCTAGATCCTGCATCATGTCGGCTTTCGGCACATCCTCGTAAAGACCCAGCAATGAGCCCACCATGGCGGTGATGGATCGGGTCAAATGCAGGTATTCGCCCTTGATGGTAATGCCCTGGCGGCTGATTGCCGCCCCCAGGTTCACCGCCAGTTCAATGCGCTTAATGAGGCCATCCGTCCCCTCCTGATAGAGGGCCCGCACAAAGTCGAAGCCCAGGGGGCTAACCGATGCCTCGTCAAAGGTTTTTTTGACGACAGCCCTGAGCTCAGCCCGACATTCAGCTTGCATGTGGGGGTCGGAGCACATGCCGATAAGCGCCTCGCATACAGCATCCACCTGCCCGCTCAGCACTGCCTGCAGATACTGCAGCGCGGGCTTCCAAATCCCATTGGCGTCTACCGTGTTGCCCCAGTCGACAAAATACAATTGGTACTTGGCGGTGACCAGCACATTGCCGGGATGCAGGTCACCGTGGAATTCTCGATAGACCAACATGTGGGACAAGACGGCGTGCATAAAGGTTCTGGCCACTTTTCGCCGCACACTCCTGCTCTTGCGCCGGGACAGATGAGTAAATGCCTGGTTGAGACTGGCCCCGGTTTCCACGTACTCCATTTCGATAATGCGCCGACTGCTACAGTAGACCTGGGGCACATACCAGCCATCAAATTTCGCCGCCCGCCGGGCAAATTTTTGCTGGTTTTTTGCTTCCTCCTCAAAGTCCAGCTCCCGCTTGAAACCTTCGACAAACTCGTCGATCTGATCCAGCCAGGAGTTGAAGAATGGCGCCAACTTTTTGTGGGGCGCCCAGTAGTGACTGCTCAAAATGGCCAGTTTGATGACCGTCTTGCCAATAAGAAACTCACGCTCGAGGTTGTGGCGCCCGACCTTGACCACTACCGGATGCAGCAACGGTCGGCCTTTGCGCACACCGATGGGCTTCTGGGCGAGATAAACAGAGGCAATAGAGCCTGATTTCAGGGGTTTCGTTGCATCGAAACCGAAATACCGGCGGGAGGGAAGTTCGCCAAAACACTCCAGGAAAGCGGCCTCGACCTCCGCTGCACTCATGGGATCGACATCCTCCTGGAAGACACTGAGGGCATCAGACATCTCATCGGGCAAGAAACCGGAATTGGCGGCAGCTATCTGAGCCATTTTTATAAACAGCGGCCCGAACTCGCGAACCATCTGCGCCATGATTTCAGCCTGGGCCTTTAAATCCTCCGGATCGGTCTCGAAAAAGAGCCTGATACATCGCAGAGCTCCCACCTGTCGTCTGAAAATCACCAGATCCTGACGAAAAACTTTAGCGCTGCCGGCAATATCACGCAATTTAACATCATTCGCCAGCCGCAGGTCCTTGAGCTGATTGAGAATTTGAACCAATAGTGGCTCATAGGCAGTCAATACGATCCGCAATACGTCAAGGCTGACTTCGCCGAGGCCCCGCAGTTCGGGTTCGGCCATCAAGGCATTAAAGAATTTCCAGAACTCATCCGATATCTCGGTGGGAATCGTTATCACGCTAGCGCTGCGAGCCATGGCCTGCTCGACCAGAAAACGCATCAAATTTTCTGTGCTCTGCTCGTTGGGCAGCAGATTTCCCTGGCGCATCCGCGCCGTCAGGGCCCGTACTTGCTCCATAAAAGGGTGGTCAGCCAGTGAGTCAAACAGCGTATCCAGGGCGACTGTCAGTTCCGCTTCGGTGATATGAGAACGCCGGTTGAGCAACTCAGTGATGGGCAATAGCGCAGTGTAAATCTTCGCCACACCGGACGTATAGCCACCGGTTGCGCGAACCAGTCGAGAGGTTCCGTCCTTCAAGGCGGGAATCAATGCGTCGAGATTCAGATAATCTTCTATCGAAATCGGACTTGTCTGCAGTGCCAAAGGGCTCTCCTTGCTGATATCCAGAAAATCAGCAATATTTTGGTCAACTCTTGTTCAACTCAAAGGGTCAACTTTTGATCGACTCAAAGGGTCTACTCAGAGGGGGATGCGGTTTTGCCAAAAGGCGCGCAATTCTCGCCTATATTAACGGTACAAACAAGCACTGTTCAAGCCGGAAACCGCGGAATAGCCCGAAAAACAGGTAACATATTGCTGTGCAAGGGGAAATTGCTGCGTAAAGGGGAATCTAAAAATTCGTGTCCACCAACGGGCCTGGGTAATGCCGGGCTATCCCGGCCAGAACAATGCCGGGATGACGGAATGATGAGCCAGAACAATGCGAGGATAACGGGATGATGAGCCTGAACAATGCCGGGATGATGGGGGCAGGGAGTATGTGAGGGGGAGCATTCCGCAGGCTCCTGGCTGGAGCTTGGGGTTTTGCGACGGTAAAACGGTTAAACGGTTAAACGGTTAAACGGTTAAACGGTTAAACGGTTAAAGGCTGGTTCGGGTAATATACCGGATACTGCGCTTAACCGAAGGGGTGAGGACATATCTATCAAGGCCTTTTATCTTGAGATAGCTGTCGCTGAAATCCAGCTTACCCTGGTCGTCTACGGTAAATAGTTGTTCACGAATCAAACTGGCAATAAAGATACGAAACAGGTTTTTGTCGAAAAAATCCGGTGCGTGAAATTCATGCAGTAAGGACAAACGCTCGGCCATTTGCACACAGGCATCTTCCAGGCTTTTTTTGTCATAATAGGCTTTTGGCTGTGAATTCACCAATTGAGTCGTGATATAAAAGCGTTCGGCGGTTGCTTTACAGGCACCAGATAAAATCAGCAAGGTGTGAAACTGCTCCGTCTCAGATTTGAACCTGCTATAACAAATGTCAGTTTTCACAATCAGTTTGGCATTCTGCAGGATCGTTAAAATTCGTTCAATCACGCGATCGAGTTGGTCGAGTTCCCATGGCAGGAAAAATTCGGCCTTCAGGTAGGGGTAGAGCCGATAGCAAATCGCGTAAATCCGCTTGAAGCTGCTTTTTTCGGTATTGATAAAAATACTGGCTATCAGCGACGGTAGTATAAAAACGTGCAAACTATTATTGCGCAAGAAAGTTGCACTGACCTGAGCCTTCTGGTCGAGATAGTAAATGTCTCCCAGGGCGTGCTCGTTGCGTCGTATCAAACTCAGGGCCATGGCGTTATCGATAGCCTCCTGGTGGCTGGAGACTTCAAAATAAAGGCTTTGTTGGTAAATCGGTAATTTGATCAGAGCCTGTAATACGTCAATTTGCAGCAACAACTGCGACTCGACCAAAGCGTGCCGATTACTACCCAACAGCGCCGTGGCGATGAGGTTTGAGGTCGACAGTGATGCGTTATTATTGACCTCGGTCTGGATGGTTTGGCCGAGGCGATAAACACACTCATGAAAGATACTGCCCTCATTGGGTTTCGGCCGGCTGGTAACATCGAGAGATCGCCAGATGTCCTCTGGAAAAATCGCCTTGCCGAAGCTGACACTCACCTTGCCATAATTGTCCTTCAGGTAGTGCCGCGCAGAAAACAGACCCATGATCGATTCTTTTTCGATTTTCTCGCCATAGAGTTCATTGATATAACTGAGGCTCTCCAGCAAGCGCTCATAGCCGATATAGACCGGTATAAACGCCAGTGGGCGATGCCGCTGATCCTGTGCTGCACGTAATGTCATAGCTAACATGCCGGATTTATGGGGCAACAGAAAACCGGTGCGGCTTCTGGCGCCTTCAATAAAGTACTCGATAGGAAAACCCTGCTGGCACATGGTGGCGATATAGCTTTCAAGCACCGCGCGGTACAACTTGTTGCCACGAAATTCACGCCGAATAAAGAACGCACCACTGCGGCGCAACAATTTGCCGATTATCGGTAGATTGAGATTAATACCTGCTGCGATATGGGGCGGCATCAAGCCTTTCTCGTGAACCACATAGGAAAGCAACAGATAATCGATATGACTGCGATGGCAAGGCACGTAAATTAGCTGGTGATTTTCAGCCACCGAGAGTACGTTTCTCATGCCGTTGACATGGGTGCCGCGATACAGCTTTTCCCACAGCCAACTGAGAAAGATGTCCAAAAAGCGCACCGCAGAGTAGGAGTAATCCGCGGCCATTTCATTGAGATATTTGCGCGCTTTTTTATTCAGCGCTTTTGGCGTTTGCTTACTCTCATCGGCAAGTTCGTCGATACAGTCGCGAACGGTCGATGATTGCAAAACCTGTTGACTGAGCATGCGCCGGTGCGAAAGATCGGGGCCAATAGCGGCCTCTTTTTGCTTGCGACACTGGTCAGTAATCAGCTGATGACGAGCCTGGCGAAATTCCGTATCATCTTCTGCCCCGATCTCCGTCCCGATACCTATCCCCGCCCCTTCCCCGATCAACTGTTGACTATCCAGAGTCTGGCCGAAATAACAGGATACATAGCGCATTTTTAACAGCACCGTAGTGCGGCGCCTGATCATGCCGGGCACGGCCCAACCATCGGCTAAATACGCCTGGAACGCAGAATTGACCTTGCCCGGGGTGCGCCCCCAGAAAACGCTGCAGGGAACCAATTGGACATCGGGATTTTTTTCGACAGCATTGCCCAGGGTCTCATTAAAGCGCTTATTCGCCCGATTTTTATCAACCCTGGGCAAGAACAGGATATCGTATTGATTGATGCCCAATTGCCTGGCACAGGTTTTTAGCGCCAGCTCATCACTGGCATAGGTTTCCGGTAACAGTAGTATACAGGGCTTGTCGATATCGATGGGCAGGGGCTGTGGCAATGCCACCACTCGAATAAAGGGTCGAATCGCAATCTGGCATATAAGCCATGCCAGCCAGTGCATGAATTTAGTCATCGCAGTGAGTACCCAGAAAGCTGTTTTTATTGCACACCCTGTTTGCTTCTGGATACGATCATACCACGTTTGCGCGATCCCGATGGCTTAGCAGGCCGTCTGGGATAGCTGCCCACCGCTGCCATAGCGCGCAATTATTGCTGAGCGCTTACCTGGATCGATATTCACTTTGGACAGGTCACCGGCGATATGGGGCAGTTCAAGCACGCGCTTGTCCATCACCCAATACCAGAGCAAAAGGACATAAGACAGCGGGAACATACCGTAATAACCGTTAGGCAGCTCCGGCAGGTCGTCGAAATTGCGCAGGCTCTGGTAACGGCGAGTCGGGTTGGCGTGGTGGCCCGAATGTCGCTCGAGGTGAAACAGCACGATATTGCTGCAAATATAGTTGGCGTTCCATGAATGATGGGGCTGACAGCGCTCATAGCGACCATTGCCCAATTTTTCGCGCAGGGCAAATTTGTAGATGGACTCTCCCATGCGCGCACTGGCCGGGTCTGTCGGGGTCGAAACATGGACATGATGTCCACGATTGTGCTCAACGCAGAAATGCCCGTAGACCGGCACTGCCAGCACGATTTTCGCCAGCAGGCGCTCAAAAGGCGGCTTCTTGTGGCCCAACTCGTGGGCCGTATTGACACCCAGACCACTGTAAATGCCGGCGGTCAGCGCCAGCAGCAGCCCGGCTACCCGCTGGGCAAGTGCTTGAGGGTACCGGGCTCACTGAGGAGGCCCTGCTCCGGCATGACTATATCCCCTCGGCAGACCTGGCCAGGATACTACGCAATATATGGAGGGGGCGGGCT
>CBDUUA010000145.1:0-5802 GCA_965370135.1 uncultured Cellvibrionales bacterium | reverse complement strand
TCCCGAATCTTGCCTGGGCCTTCTTTTTCCACCTCGTCTATGCGCAAAACGTGGTGCATGGGTATGTAAGTGCGCTGCACACCGCTGAACTCGGTGCGTAGCTTCTCTACCGCCGGATCGACAATCACCTGGTTTTTTTCGCCAAAGACAAAGTCCTCTACTTCGACAAAGCCATACATTTCGCTTTGGTAAACGGCGTTGGCGTAGAGCTCATACACTTTGTTGTGATTGAGAAATACCACTTTATACATAGAACAAGAAACCTTGATAAGCTTGCAGGGGAGAGCCTCAGCCGAGGGCGAGGCAGTCTAGCATACTTCCAGCGCCCTTCCACCGCCCTTCCACCGCCCTTCCACCGCAGTTGACGAAAAAGCGCACAGTTTCGCCGCCAATCTTGTTATACTGGCAGGCTTTTTAAGCCTAGTGGTGGATTATCCTGCATGAGCGACAAAACCATCAAAAAACTCTACATCAAGACCCACGGCTGTCAGATGAACGAGTACGATTCTGCCCGTATCAAAGACCTGCTGGGGGACAGCCATCAACTGGTGGCAACCGACAAGCCCGAAGATGCCGACGTGCTATTGCTCAATACCTGCTCAATTCGCGAAAAAGCCCAGGAAAAAGTCTTTCACCAGCTGGGTCGATGGAGGCCGCTTAAACAAAACAATCCCAACTTGATTATCGGCGTCGGCGGCTGCGTCGCCAGCCAGGAAGGCGCCGCCATCAGCAAGCGCGCCCCCTTTGTCGATATTATTTTCGGGCCGCAGACCCTGCACCGACTGCCTGAGATGATCGATGCCGGCGGCGGCGACCCGGTGATCGACATTAGTTTTCCGGAGATTGAAAAATTCGACCGACTGCCCGAGCCCAAAACTGAAGCGTGCAGCGCCTTCGTATCGGTCATGGAAGGCTGTAGCAAATATTGCAGCTTTTGCGTCGTACCCTATACCCGCGGTGAAGAGGTCAGCCGCCCCTTCGACGATGTCATTGCCGAGGTGGCGCAACTGGCCCGGCAAGGGGTGCGGGAAGTCAACCTGCTGGGCCAAAACGTCAACGCCTATCGGGGTCGCAATCATCTCGGCGAACTGGTCGATTTTGCCGAGTTGCTGTGCTACGTCGCCGCCGTACCAGGTATCGACCGGCTGCGCTATACCACCTCCCACCCGGTGGAGTTCAACGATGCCCTGATCGATGTCTATGGCGAAATTCCGTCGCTGGTGAATCACCTGCACCTGCCGGTACAGAGCGGTTCGGATCGCATTCTGGCGATGATGAAGCGCAGCCACACGGCACTGGAGTACAAATCAAAGATTCGTCGCCTGCGCACAATACGCCCCGACATCAGCCTGTCATCGGACTTTATCATCGGCTTTCCCGGGGAGACCGAGCAGGATTTTGCCGCCACCATGAAACTGATCGAGACCGTCGGCTTCGACCACTCCTTCAGCTTTATCTATAGTGCCCGCCCCGGCACGCCGGCGGCGGAAATGACCGACGACACCCCCCTGGAAGTCAAGAAACAGCGGCTGGCGATATTGCAACATCGCATCAGCCAACAGGCACAGGCAATCAGTCGGCGCATGGTAGGCGCCACCGAAACCGTGCTGGTCAGCGGTGTTTCCAAAAAAGACCCGGGGCAATTACAGGGCCGCACCGAGAACAACCGGGTGGTCAATTTCAGCTGCAGTGATCACGAACTTATCGGCAACTTCGCCGACGTTATTGTGCACGAGGCCCTGCCCAACTCCCTGCGAGGGGCGTTGGCGCCGCAGTGCCACACCTTTACTGCCGCCTGAATCCTTTTTCCCTTGCTATTTCTACTTAACTACGCTTATGGACAGACTGAATGTCAGAAAATCGGCTTGAGAAGCCTTTGCACCAAACAGCACCCTGCCGGCAAACGGTATCGCTCGAACCTGACGATGCCCGCCACCTCGCCGATCTATGCGGGCAGCACGATGCGCACCTGCGCCAGATCGAAGCCCGACTCAAGGTGCCGATCCACCGCCGCGGCAATCAGTTTCAGCTACAAGGGGAGGCCCACCGTGTCAGCGCCACCGCCACCCTGCTCCAACACCTGTATCGCGAGGTCGCCCAGGGGGTAGCCCTGAGCCCCGAGGTATTGCACTTGTATTTACAGGAATCCGGCATGCAGGCCCTGCAGGACGGCGAGCACAGTGGCGCTGTCATCAAGACTCGCCGCAGCGTGATCAAACCGCGAGGCGAAAACCAGGTTCGCTACATCAAAGCCATCCAGAACCACGATATCAACTTTGGCATCGGCCCCGCCGGCACCGGCAAGACCTGGCTGGCAGTGGCCTGCGCAGTGCAGGCACTGGAGGCCGAGAGTGTACACCGCATTATCCTGGTGCGACCCGCGGTGGAGGCGGGGGAAAAGTTGGGTTTCCTGCCCGGCGACCTGGCACAGAAGGTCGACCCCTACCTGCGACCACTATACGATGCCCTCTATGAAATGCTCGGCTTTGACAAGGTCGCCAAGCTGATCGAACGCAATATTATCGAAATCGCGCCGCTGGCCTATATGCGCGGCCGCACCCTGAACAATGCCTTTATTATTCTCGACGAAAGCCAGAACACCACCCGAGAGCAGATGAAAATGTTCCTCACTCGTATCGGCTATGGCTCCACTGCCGTCATCACCGGCGACATCACCCAGATCGACCTGCCCAGCAGCACCCAGCCCGGCCTGCACCATGCCATGTTGGTGCTGGATCAGGTTGCCGGCATCAGCTTCACCCATTTTGAAGCCAGGGACGTGGTGCGACACCCCCTGGTACAGCGCATTGTCGAGGCCTACGAGCGGGCTGAGCCCGAGAGGCAGAGGAATTGATGACGCTGCCCGAGTTGCACCTTCAAAATGAAGACAACGAACCCTGCCCGGCAGCCCATGAGATACAGCAGTGGGTAGCGGCAGCGCTGGCACAGAGCGGCTTCGACAAGCCAGCCGAGCTGACCCTGCGGGTCGTCGGCGAGCTGGAAATGAGCGAGCTCAACCATCGCTACAGAGGCATTTCCCGGGCCACCAATGTGCTTTCATTTAGCGCCGATCTACCCAGCCATCTGCAACTGCCGCTATTGGGTGATATTGTTATCTGCGCACCGCTGCTCGAGCGCGAGGCCAGGGAGCAACACAAGTCAAGCACCGCCCACTGGGCCCATTTGGTGGTTCATGGCACACTGCACCTGCTGGGCTACGATCACACCGAAGATGCCGAGGCACAAGCCATGGAGCGGCTCGAAACCCTCGCCCTCGACCAACTGCATTTCTCTGCTCCTTATGAAAACCACGGCCAGCCCCGGGAGAGACCCGCATCATCATGAGTGAAGAAAAATCCACCGAGAGCAGCAACAATCGAAGTTGGCTTAAAAAGCTGACCCGGCTGTTTTCCCCCGAGCCACGCTCCCGCGACGAACTGATGGCCCTGCTCAGTGCCGCCCGCGCCAGGGACATCGTCGATTGCGACTCCCAGAGTATTTTTGAAGGCGCTCTTCGAGTATCGGATATGCAGGTGCGGGAAATCATGGTGCCCCGGGCACAAATGGTTTGCCTGCGTGCGGAGGATCCACAGGAGGAGATCCTGGCTACCGTAATCAGCTCTGCCCACTCGCGCTTTCCAGTGATCGGCGAGGCCGAGGATACCGTGCTCGGCATCTTGCTGGCCAAGGACTTGCTGCCCATGCTGCTGCAGGAAAACGATCGACAATTCGATATCAGCCACCTGCTGCGGCCGACCCGGGTGGTGCCCGAAAGCAAACGTCTCAATGTGTTGCTACGGGAGTTTCGCGAGAACCGCAATCACATGGTCATCGTCATCGATGAGTACGGTGGCGCTGCCGGACTCGCCACCATCGAGGACGTGCTGGAAGAAATCGTGGGCGACATCGAAGACGAGTATGACCAGGAAGACAACTACTATCGCCGCATCGCCAAGGGTGAATACCACGTCAAGGCACTGATGCCGATCGAAGAGTTCAATGCCGAATTCGATACCCGACTCAATAACCAGGAATACGACACCATCGGTGGCCTGGTCACTCACTGCTTCGGCCACCTGCCGGCCACCGGCGAGGAAGTCGAATTGCACGGCATCCAGTTTCGCATCACCAAAGCCGACAGCCGACAGCTTCACTGGTTGCGAATAAACCTGCATGCTGACAAGTCCTGACCGCCGCCGCTACTTCCTCGCCTTCCAGCAACGCAGCGCGGGCTGGCCCGGCAGCCTGCTGACCCTGCTGTGCGGGGCACTGGTCACGTTATCGCTGGCGCCCTTCGGCATCTGGCCCCTGGGTATTGTCGCCACCTGCCTGCTGCGGGCGCTGCTGGAAGACCAGCCTCGCCGGGTGGTGCTCTGGCGCAGCTGGCTATTCGGCATCGGCCTGTTTGGCAGCGGCACCTCCTGGATCTATGTCAGCATCCAGCAACACGGCCATGCCTCGGCCCTACTGGCCGGCTCCCTGGTGACGCTGTTTTGCCTGTTCATGGCGCTGGCATTCAACTTTACCGCCGGCATCATTTACAGCCTGACCCACACCCGCATACCACAGGTGAACTGGCTGCTGTTCCCCGCCTATATCGCACTCAGCGAGTGGTTCAAAACCTGGGTGGGCACCGGCTTTCCGTGGCTGATCATCGGCTACGCCCATCTCGACACCCCACTGGCAGGCTGGGCGCCCATGGTCGGGGTACTGGGTATCAGTTTTATCGCCGCGCTCACCGGCAGCGTGCTGTTCGAGTGGCTGTCAGGCAGGGGGCGACGCCTTCCCCTGATGGCAGCATCGGTGGCTGCGCTCTGGCTCGGCGGCTGGCTGGCGCAGGGCATTGACTGGGTAAAACCCGCGGGCAAGCCAGTGCAGGTGGCCATGATCCAGCCCGACATACCCCAATCGATCAAGTGGCAAGCGGCCGCCTTCAACCGCATTATCCAGACCTACCTCGACATGAGCGACGAGCTCTGGGGCACCGAGCTGTTGATCTGGCCCGAGGCCGCCATACCCCGCTTGTACCAGAACGCCACACCATTGCTCGAACAATTGGACGAAAAAGCCAAGCGCAGCGGCACCACCCTGATCACCGGCATCCCCTACCGCGATAGCAGTAACGGCGAACACTCCAGGCTGTACAACAGCGTGATCGCCCTCGGCACAGGCAAGGGCATTTATTTCAAACAGCACCTGGTGCCCTTTGGCGAGTATGTCCCCCTGGAAAGCCTGCTCGGCAACGTGATCGAACTCTTTGAATTACCGATGTCCAGTTTCTCCTGGGGGCCGGCCGACCAGGCGCCACTGCGAGCCGGCGATTGGTCGCTGGCGCCCTTTGTCTGCTATGAGGTGGTCTACCCCATGCTGGTCGCCAAGGACACCCGGCGGGCGGATTTTATCCTCACCATCAGTAACGACAGCTGGTTCGGCCGCTCTATCGGACCGCCCCAGCACTTCGAGATCGCACGCATGCGCGCCTTGGAAAACGGGCGCTACCTGATTCGCGGCACCAACAACGGCATCAGCGGCATTATCGATCACCGCGGCCGCGTCCTCGCCAGCGCCGAGCAGTTTACCCGCACCACAATACGCGGCGAAGCCATACCAATGCAGGGGCTCACCCCCTTCGGCCGCACCGGCAATACACCGCTGATCGGCGCCGTGCTGCTGCTGTTTGCTTTTGTCGCGCTGCGCCGGGTGCCGGCGGCATCTTGATTTGATAAGAGCGGCCATCATGGGGCCGGCGGGTAAAAATAAAGCAATCCGCCCCCCTTAGCGACACAAGGCACTTTCCACCCG
>CBDUUA010000144.1:0-5838 GCA_965370135.1 uncultured Cellvibrionales bacterium | reverse complement strand
ACTGCATCGGCGTCATCGAAACGGACTTGCTCGGCGAGGCTGCCACCAAAGTCAGCGGTGAGTTGCAGCGCCCGCTCCATCCATGGCCTTACCGGGTGGTCGGCAGATTCGAAACCCAGCACCAGCAGCGCACAGCGGCCGTCGCCCACCCGGTTGATATAAGCCTCCAATGGATCCAGCAGGCGACAATTGGACGGGAATAGCCCGGATTGAGACAGTGACCTGGTTGCTGCAACCCCGTCCTCAAAGCGCTCAAAGCGCACTGAGACGGAGGCCTTGAACCTCGGTCGGTGTTGCAGGCGCATCCAGGCCTCGGTAATGATGCCGAGGCTACCCTCGGAGCCGATCACCATGCGATCCGGGGAGGGGCCGGCACCTGAGCCTGGCAGACGACGGCTGGCCATGATGCCACTGGGAGACACCATGCGGGTGGCTTCTACAAAATCATCAATATGGGTGTACAGGGAAGCGTAGTGCCCGCCGGCGCGGGTTGCGATCCAGCCGCCAAGGGTCGAGAAGCGGAAGCTCTGGGGAAAGTGGCGCAGGGTCAGTCCGTGGGGTCGCAGTCGCGCCTCCAGGTCCGGGCCCAGGATACCCGCCTGAAACCGTGCGGCCCGACTTTGGTGGTCTATCTCCAGCAACTGGTCAAGGTTTTGCATATCGAGGCACAGGGTGCCGTCATACCCTGACCCCACGGCGGCCTCGACGCCACCACATACACTGGTGCCACCGCCGTAAGGTATCACCGCGATATTGTTACTGGCGGCCCAGTCCAGCAGATCAATGATGTCGGTTTCGCTGCGGGGGAAGGCCACCGCATCCGGCGCTGCCGGCACCTGTCGCAGGCAAAAGCGCAGTATATCGGCGCAGGACTTACCGTAACTGTGCACCAGGCGATCGTAATCGCTGGTGGACACCAGCGGCTGCAGGGAGGCCGGCGGCCGCAGACGCGACTCGGCCAGTTTAAAATCTTCAATGTGCGGCTCCGATGTGGTGCTGAGACCTTCGGGGCAGAGCATCATGGCCAGATCATCGATAAGCGTTTCTTCCTGGGAACTCAAGTACTCGTCGGCATAGCCCCAGCCCCAGAACCGGAGAGGCCTGCGCTTTGAGAGTGTCTGGAATTCACTACTCATGGTCTTCTCCCCATTGATATCGACATCAGCATCGACATCGACATCGGTATCACCATCAACATCATCATCAAAAACCCAGTATCCCATGCAAATCACCGGCTTTGCACCACATTGAGACAAATAGCCGGCTGACAATCAAAAAATTGGCCGTGCCCTGGCCCAAGACGATAGTGAATTCGGCAGAGGTTTGATAGCATTGCAGACCATATCGAGACGGATTCTCAGGGCAGTTTGCGGGCCGTCGTCGGAGACCGCCGCCACACCATTAAAGAATGAATAAAATGATCTCTAAAACCCAGGCAACACGATTTACCTCAAACAACCCCGAGTTACTCCATCGACTGCAGCAGGGGCTGCCCGAGCCCTATCGATTTATTGCAGAAAAGCCAACGGCCCGGCCAGCAGTGGTTCTCGACACCTTCGACGATGAACTCTGGCGGCAGAGCAAGGTATTGCTCAATACTGGGAGTGAGCTGTTGCTACTGGGGGAACAGACTCTCAGTTGCCCCTTGCATGGTCGTAAAGCCATTGGCTTCAAGCAGGATATCACCGACGACAAAATGCGTATGCAACTGGATGCCGTGCAGGATATTCGCCGCTTGCTGCCACAGCCAGGCTTTACCGTCAGTCAATACCACGTCGCAGTTGTGGATGATGATGACAAAACCTGCGCCAGGCTATTGGTACTGGAAGTCGAATCCAAAACCGGCAGCGCCAGCTATCTCGAATTGCTGCCACTGAGGGGCTACGACAAGCCCTACATGCTTTTATATGAGAGTTTGCTGCAGTTGGACGCCGAGCTCGATGCGGTGCCGACTGAGGTATTCGAGCGACTGGGCTACTCGCCCCATAATTATCGCAGTAATCCGAATATATCGCTGCAGGCCGATATCACGGTGGAGGCCGCATCCATCCGGATTATCACGACCTACTTCGATGTGGCGCGGCTCAATGAAGACGGCGTCATTCGCGATCTCGATTCGGAGTTCTTGCACGACTACCGGGTAAGCCTGCGCCGGGTTCGCTCGCTTATTTCGCTGTTCAAGGGCGTCTGGCAGGATCAATGCCAACGTGAACTGAAGCAACGCTTCGGCGACTTGATGCGAATTACCAACCGCCTGCGAGACCTCGATGTGTATCTGCTGGATCAGCACAGTTACTATGAATTGCTGCCCGCAACCATGCACGATGGCGTCGACCAGATTTTCTCCGCGTTCCGGCGAGAGCGGCGCCAACAATGGCGCAAGCTCGCAGTGCGCTTGCAGTCTGATGACTACCAGCAGGAAGTCGAGAGCCTGCGCGCCTTGTTTGAACCCAGTAGCAGGCTGGAGCCCGGAGCCACTGCTGGTGAAGAAGCACTGGGCTATGCTCGCGCCTTAATCCGCAAGCACTATAAACGCGTCTGCCGTATCGCCCGGCGCATTGATGTGGACACCCCCGACGAAAAAGTTCATGAGCTGCGCATCCAGTGTAAAAAGCTGCGTTACCTGCTGGACTTTTTTATGCCGCTGCTGGACAAAAAATCGATACGAAAATTGGTCAAGGCACTCAAGAGACTGCAGGATAACCTGGGCCGATTCAATGACTACTCAGGCCAGCAAATAGCCTTGCAAGAGTTTCTCGACCAGCAACTCCAGGGCAGTAAAAAGGTCAGTCCCAAAATGATTGAGGCGATAGGCGCATTGGTTGCCCTCAAACATCAAATGCAATTGAAGGAGAGAGCACAGGTAATGGAAAGCTTTGCCAATTTCCACAGCGAGGAAACGGAACAATTGATTCACGATCTCTGTAGCAGCACTACCGGGGAGGTCTTGCCAGAATGAAGATCATTGCCAGTTACAGCAATAAAGGTGGCGTCGGCAAAACTGCAACGTCGGTGAACCTGGCCTACGCCAGTGCTCGCGAAGGCAAGCGTACACTGCTTTGCGATCTTGACCCACAGGGGGCATCAAGTTTTTATTTTAGGGTCAAGCCGTCCAAAAAATTGAAAGACGATGCGTTTTTCCAGGATGTTAAGCGCTTTACATCGGCGATTCGGGCCAGTGATTACGAGAACCTCGATCTGTTGCCGGCGAATATGAGCTTTCGGGATTTCGATATCTTTTTATCCCGTATGCGCAACAGTCGCTCGCGCCTTAAAAAAGCCCTCAAATCGGTAGGCGCCGATTACGATGTGATCATCCTGGATTGCCCGCCCAATATATCCCTGCTGTCGGAAAGTGTTTTCAAATGCTCTGACCACATCCTGGTGCCGGTTATTCCCACCACGCTGTCTGAGCGCACCCTGGCCCAGCTGTACGAGTTCTTTGAGCAGCACAATTACAAGCGAAAAAAATTGGTGCCGTTTTTTTCCATGGTGCAACAGCAGAAAAAACTGCACCGGGAGACGATTAAACGCATTCGCAAACAGTATCGGGGCGTACTATCCGGTGAAATTCCGTTTTCCTCGGATATCGAGAAAATGGGCATCCATCGCGCGCCGGTGGCCAGCTTCGCCCGCAATCGACCCGCTGCCAAGGCCTACCGGAGTTTGTGGGGCGCGGTAGAAAAGAAAATATTCAAATAAACATTCGGCACTACGCCGGGGTAGTTCCCCGTGACTCCTCACTAGCTGCTGCAGACTTTGCCTGTGCCCGTTTTTGCTTGCGCAGCCATTGCGTGACGCTTGGCAGTGGTTTGAATGCTCCCGCCGCCACCGCCCGCGCCACATTTCCGTTGACAAATTCTGTAATTGCCGTGGTGACTTCGCGGGCAATTCGATCCCCATCATGGGTGGTAGACATCACCATCAGGTGCGGATTCAGGGGGTCTGGGAGCAGTTCTTGCTCCGAGCGCTCAAGCAGCACCAGCCGGGTCTGGGTTTTCAAATCCTGCTCCTGTTCAACCCCCTCTTTCTCCATCCTGGCGGCCAACAGGTATTCGTGTTCCTGGGTGTGACGGTTGGCCGACACCATAAAATCGTCTTTGTGGATAACTGCTAAATAGGGAATATCGTATTTAATAATCGCATCCATGGCTAAAAAGTGTCGCCGCTGATATTCATAGGGGTCATGCAGGGATGCATTGACTTCCTTTAGCAGCCCGTAGAATGAGATTTTTTTCAACAGGCGAGAGCCGATAACGCGCAGAGCATAGGGCGTTTCACGGCGAGACAACAATTTTTGCAGGTCTTTCTTTGCCAGGAAATGGCGTATGCCCATGGTCAGGGCATTGACGATGGCCTCGGTGGCGAGGAATTTCATCATCTTTTCCATAAACGGCGGTCGTTGATCAATCGCATTGCAGTGCAGGTTGTTGAGCTCGAGATCACCGTCGAAGTTGATATTGTATACCGAGGCCGGCCCGCTGTAATCCAGCGGTTCTTCCTTGTTGCGCATGTGGGCTTTGAGATTGGCGATAGTAGCGGCGATGTGGCAAACATCGGTCGGCGCCCAGGTCGCCAAATGAATCATGCCACTGGCCCGAAGCGCCTCGATGAGTTGTTGGTCTTCGGCTTCGAGCTGTTCAAAATCCGGCAGCTCATCGTGGTAGTCCTTGAGTACCGACAGCAATAAGTGATCGGATATGACGCCGGCCATCGAGTGGAAACCCACCGGCGTTGGCCGCCGGTGGCGCCAATTCTGCAATATCGCCTTGCGCAGGGCGCGGGCGTAATGGGGGAAAATTTCTTCGTCCGGCAATTGCTTGGCGTATTTTCCCCGGTGCAAGGCGGAAACCTTCCAGGCGCTGGGCAGGCGGATCAGCAAATTGATATAGCTGTACAGGCCCATAAAGCCATGTACCAGCAAAATATGAATGCCGCCTGCTTCCTGGCCTTCCCTGACTTCGGATTTGACTTCGATAGTCTCGCCTTGTTCCTGGTATTGAAACATGCCCTCATCGAAATACAGCGACCTTTCATCGGCGAATATATACACTTTTTCGGCGATCTCCCGGGTCTCACGCAACATGCGAATCGGTGTTTCCATGACCGTTTTTTCAAAGTCGGCGCCATCTTCCATCTCGAAACGGCCCAGGGCCTTGAGTTTCAAACTGCCCGAAATAATCAGCGAAATGCAGTGGGCGGCAATCAGCACGCCCCGATTGAGCGCAATAATAACGGCGCCATTGGCTTTGTCGAGCACCACCACGGCGGGTTTTTTTTGCTTGAGCTCCGGGGTATAGGTTGAAAACGCACCGATGCCGCCGTCTTTGTCAATGCCGCTGATAATGATGTGAAACGCCATGGCGTCACCGACCAGGTCGCGGATGACTTGCTGGTAGCGCTGCGCCTCCTGACGAGCAAGTTCGCCGGCCAATTGGCTATCGCCATTTGCCATCGCCTCGTCGACCGCCTTCATGTCGATAGCGTAGGTCATGGCGCCGAGCATCGCGTCGACGATCTCTTCTTCAGAGGTTCTGTTATCCATTCCCAAACGGCTGATAATATTGCCGCCGCCGTAGCGGGTTATCAGCTTACTGGCGAGGGGGCGGATAAAGTCATTGGTCAGTGCATCCCTGGAGCTCTCCCAGTTGCTGTCGCGACTGGACTCCTCCAGAAAGAAAAACCTGACATGTTCGATCCAGTTGATGTCAAAGGTATGCTTTTCCAGCAGCGCGCGAAATTCCGACTTGACGGTGTTGCCGCCGCCAACGGCAATGCTAAAGTATTGGTATTTGAACTGGCTATCAACGTTGCTCCAGTCACTCTCCACCCAGGCGT
>CBDUUA010000143.1:0-5870 GCA_965370135.1 uncultured Cellvibrionales bacterium | reverse complement strand
AGTAGCACTTACCAATAGCACTTACCAATAGTACTCTGGAATAAAGCTTTGTACTCGCTGCGATATTACTCTCTGAGTGACCACCGGTGTGGATTTCAAGGGATGGCCCTCGCAATAACGCACGATATCTTCGCTGAAAGCGCCCTTGAAGTAGGGTATCTCAAAGGACTTGTCATCACGATCCAGATGAAAGAATATCTGGTCGCTTTCCGGGGGATAGACGGCGACTTGCGGCGCATTTTGTATTGCTTGTTTGCTGTGTATAAAATCCTTGAAGCTCAGATAGATATCTTCATAACTATCGCCGCTAAAAGTCATCTCGCATTCGGTGGTAAAACGAAAAGTTATTGCTGGCATGGCCACTCTCCTCTTGTACCGTCAATATATCGCGTCAAGTGCCTCTAGTGCCAATGGTGCCGGCGCTATGATAAGACCAATTAGTAATCTCAAAGTCTCGGCTTATAAAGTAAAGTTCTAAAAACGCCAATGCTGGTGCCGGTGTGGTACCGTTAATAACATTATTACCATTCGTCGCTAAGGTGATTTCAATGGATGTGGAGATGAAACAGGATCGGTCATGATTGCAGCGCGCAGTGTTACGGCATGGGTGGCATGCCTGTTAGCAACCGTTATTTCCTGTGGGGCGACGGCGCAGCAGATGCGGGTGGTGGTGGCTCGGGTCGAGGCTATGCCGGAGCAGGGCAAATTGTCACTGACAGGTGAGATCGGCGCCATTCACAGTACCTTGTTGTCGGCAGAAGTGGCCGGTAGTGTCGCTGTGGTACTGGCTGAGAGCGGCGATCGGGTCGATGCCAACGCGCTACTTGCCGTTATTCGCGAGCAACCCGCCAAACTCGAGTTGCGGGCACGGCAGGCCCGGGTGAAAGAGGCGCAAGCCGGGGTCGAGCGCGCGCGCATCAACGAGCGGCGCCTTGGTCGCCTGTTGCCGCGCAATGCGGTATCCCAGGACGAATATGACACTGCTAGAGTGGAACTGGGGCGAACAGAGGCGGTATTGGCGATGCGACTGGCTGAAGCTGAGCAGCAATCAGATCAACTGTCTCGCCATCAAATTCGAGCGCCATTTGCGGGCACCATAGTGGATCGTCATATCGAGCGGGGGCAGTGGCTCAATGTGGGCGACCCCTGCTACCACCTGGATGATACTCATACCTTGCGTGCGGTGCTGGCCGTTCCCCAGCATTATTATGCGCAGGTGCGTGTGGGTAGTGCCGTGGAGGTGCGCTACGATGCCATAGCCGACAGATTGTTCCAGCTGGAATTGAGTCGAAAAATGCCGCTAGTGCGCCGTGCCGGGCGCAGCTTTGAAGTTTGGTTAGATATTGACAACAGCGACCAATTGCTGGTGCCCGGTCTGTCTCTGCAAGCAGAAATACCCCTGTACAATATGGAGGGTGATCGCGTATTAGTGCCGCGGGATGCGGTAATGAAGCACCCGGATGGCCAGTCATGGGTGTGGCTGGTGCAGCATTCCGGGGATACCATGGTTGTCGAGCAACTGACTGTTCAGGTCGCCGGCGCATGGGGGTCTGGCTTGATTGTGCAATCGGCAGAGCTGAGCCCGGGTATGCAAGTCGTGACCCGGGGTAATGAATCCCTGCAGGATGGGCAGGCCGTGCACATCGTTGATGCAGGATAGCCGGCGTGCGTTGACCGGCAAACGGAATGGCGTAATTCTCCCTCTGTTTTCGAGCCTTTTTGCATTTTTCCACCGCTGGTTTCCAGAATGGAGGCGCTATGTTTCGATTTGCCATTGAGCGAGGTATCGTACTCAGCGTTGGCTTCCTGATTCTTTGCCTGTTCGGCGTGGTTGCGGCGATGTCGGTGCCGGTACAAATGACCCCCGATCTTGAGCGGCCGGTGATTACTGTGCTAACGCTATGGCCCGGAGCAACGCCGCTGGACGTCGAAAAGGAAATTCTGATCGAGCAGGAGGAATACCTCAGGAATGTGCGCAATCTCGATCGCATGACCTCTACTGCTTCTATGGGCAGGGCCGAGGTAGAAATGGAGTTTGTGCTGGGTGCCGATATGGGAGAGGCCCTGGTGCGGGTTAACAATGCCCTATCCCAGATGTCCGGCTATCCCGAAAATGCGGATCAACCCCGGCTTGTCAGCAGTTCCTCCAGTGACGACCCCTTCATGTTTTACACCATATCCAATTTGCCAGATGTCTCCGGGCAGCTGCCGGTATTCCAGCAGTTTGATTTTCTGGAGGATAATTTTATTGCTGCCCTGGAGCGGCTGCCGGGCGTTGCCCAGGTAAGCTTATTTGGTGGCGCCAAGCGGGAAATTAAAATTTCGGTCGACCCGGCCCGCCTGGCCGCGCGCCAGTTGACGATGCGAGATGTTCGTGAGGCCATCCGGGCGCGCAACCAGGATGTCTCTGGCGGTGATATTGACGCCGGCAAGCGGCGCTATGTGCTGCGCACGATTGGCCGCTTTGATTCCATCGCTGCGATTAATGACACTATTATCGCCGAGCGATCGGGCCATGCGGTGCATTTAAAAGATGTGGGATTTGCCCGTATGGACGTTGCTGAATTGCGTGGCAAAGCCTACCTGAACAGGGATCGCAGTCTGGTGTTTATGGTCAGGCGGGAACCCGGTACCAATGTTATTGAGGTGAAGCGCCAGGTCACCGAAGGTGTATCCAGGCTCAATGAGCAGTTGCTGGCGCGTCGTGGATTGGTGGCTACCCTGTACGCGGATGACGTCGGCTATGTGGTCAACGCGATCCAGGTGGTACAGAAAAATCTGGTGCTGGGTGGACTCCTGGCCTGCCTCGTATTGTATTTATTCCTGCGCAATGTCTATCCAACCCTGCTTGGCGCGCTGGGGGTGCCGATATGTGCCATCGGTGCGCTTATCGGCTTATTACTGATGGGGCGCACGGTCAATGTGATTTCACTTGCCGGTATTGCCTTCGCGCTGGGTATGACCCTCGATAATAGTATTGTGGTACTGGAAAATATCTATCGCCAGAGAATGGCGGGCAGTAGCCCGAAAGTGGCTTCCCTCAACGGTGTCAGGGAGATGTGGCAAGCGGTATTGGCTTCGACCTTAACCACAGTATTTGTGTTTCTGCCGATAGCCCTGATCAACAATGAAGCGGGCCAGCTCTATTCTGATATTGCCATTGCCATCAGTGCTGCGGTGATGATGTCAATGCTGGTAGCAACTACGCTGGTTCCATCTGCGATGGCGCGAATGCCCTTCCAGGAGCCTGCGACAGATACCTGGCTGTATCGTCTCGGAGCGCGCTTTTCCGTGCTGATATTCAGGTCGCTGGACTGGTTGTTGGCATCTACCCTGCGGCAATTGCTACTGGTCGCCGGGGCATTGCTGATGGCGGCTCTGGTCATCGTGTTTCTGACACCGAAGGCGGAATATCTGCCAGAGGGTGAGGAGCCAAAAATTTTCGCCTTGATGTTTCCGCCTGCGGGGCAAAATCTCGAGGAAATGTATCGAGTCAGCAGTGCCCTGGCCGAGGAGTTTGTGACGGCTACCGAGAAACCGGTGGATGCCGAGTATAAAGACGGCGACGTGCCGCCGCTAGAGTACTTTCTGTGGTTGGTTTCGGCTGAGCGGCTGTTTACCATCGCCGCGCCAAAATCCACCGACCCGGAGACGGTGGAACGACTTCAGCAGGTGCTGCGCCAGCGATTTTCCGAGACGCCAGGTATGCTCGCCTTCGCCAATAAGGGCTCCATATTCTCCGACAATATGGGCGGTACCCGTGCTATTGAGCTCGATATTAGCGGGCCGGATCTGGCGAATATTTTTGCCGTTGCCATGGACGCATTACTGGCGACTCGAGGGGCTTTCGATGGTGCGCAGGTGCGTCCTGACCCCGGTGTCTCCCTGAGCCAGCCTTCAATTGAGGTATACCCTGATTGGCAGCGGGTCAGCGAGTTGGGTATCAAGGCCCGGGATTTGGGCTATATGATTGGCGCTTTGTCAGATGGTGCTTTTGTCGACGAGTTCTACCTCCATGATGACAAGATTGATATGTATTTGTACAGTACAGAGGGCACGGTGACCAAGCCGGAGGATATTGCCCAGTTGCCGGTGTACTCCAGTACCGGCGGCGTGTTGCCCCTGTCGGCAATAGCCCGGGTGCAGGAAACAGTGAGTGCAAATCGCATCAGGAGAGTCGATGGTAAAAGGACTGTAACACTGACTATTATCCCGCCCAGGATTGTGCCCCTGGAGGAGGCGGTTGCGGTGGTGCAGCGAGACGTGATCGACACCCTGCAGCAACAGGGTCGGGTGCCCGATGACGTACAGATAACGATCGGTGGCGCCAGCGATAAACTACAGGCCACCAGAGAGGCCCTCGAGACTAATTTTGTTATCGCTATATTGCTGGCTTATCTGTTGATGGTGGCCATTTTTTCCCACTGGGGGTATCCGCTGTTAATCCTGTTTAGTTTACCCCTGGGCATTAGTGGTGGTCTGGCCGGACTGTGGTTTATGAACAATGTGCTGGGTGTGGTCATGCCCCTCGACATGATTACCCTGTTAGGTATGATCGTGCTTATCGGCATTGTGGTGAACAATCCCATTTTGCTGGTGGAACAGGCGCGACAAAATCTGAAGCAGGGTTTGGCGCCGGTGGCTGCGGTGCGAGAAAGCGTGCGGGTCAGGCTGCGGCCGATCATGATGTCGATGTTGACCACGATTTTCGGCCTAGCCCCGGTGGTGTTTCTGCCTGGCGCGGGGACGGAATTGTACCGTGGTCTGGGCACGATAGTACTGTTTGGCCTGTTTTTCTCGACAATCCTGGTGTTGAGCTTTGTGCCTGCGCTGTTGGTCCTGCTATTCGATGCGGGTGCCCGCTGGCGAGCATGGTATGGCCGCCGGCAACGATAAGTACGGTGGAGCGAAAGATTAACTCTCTTGCCGCAAGCGCAAATAGTCGCGCAATAATTCACGACTGCGATCCGATGGCGGAGTTTCCAGTAGTGCGGTGATACTGTCAATGAGTTGGCTGACAACAAGTGGCGTGTGGGTCAAGGGGCTGTTGTCGTCGGTTTTGTGCCGTAGTTCAGCGTGGTCCGCCAGTGCGTGGAACATCAGGTCGACGGCCAGCGCTAGTCTCAGCTCCAGCACGCTTTCATCCAGATGTTTCAGCCGCTGCTGGAGTAAGCGAGCAAGGCGAAGCTCACGATGTTCGCCATTGCTCGACTTATCGTGGTGGTAAAACCGCTGGGTATTGTTAAAAGCCAGTTGCGCGTTGATGCGCACATAGGCCTCGCCGCCATCGCGATCATTGAGTTTTTCGGCTACCGGTAGTACCAGCGCACTGACCAGGTCATCGAGGGAAAACGATGTCGAGGATTCGATCCCGTCCAGAATCTCCAGCCGATGCTCGTCTACGGTGGGGCCGTGTTTATCAAAGATTGCCTGCAACAGCGTTTCTTTATTGCCGAAATGATATTGCACGGCATTGCGATTTCGCTGCTCACTGGCATTGTTGATCTCCGCCAGGGACACGGACTCTATACCGCGCTCGGCGAACAGGCGCTCAGCAGCGGCGATAATTTTTTGCCGGGTGGCTTCTGAGCGGCCCTGGTTGGGTGAAATACTGGCAATCATAAGGCGATTATCCCCGGATTGAGCCGCCGCCATCGACCGCTAGTGCCTGGTCGGTGATAAAAGCTATAGTCGAAGGTGATTTTATCCCACATTGTTATTTGGCCTGTTTTGATTGTGGTGGCAGGAGGATTAAACCTGGAATCCGCAGTTGGGCATGGAATTATCGGGAAATCCCAGCTTGCCAGGCGAGGCATCGCTCACGGGTAATGGCCTACACCCTTGCCAAGAGCGATAACGAAGACCTGGCA